>CBDUAB010000140.1:0-7282 GCA_965365045.1 uncultured Planctomycetales bacterium | reverse complement strand
TACGAGATATTGGCGTGACTGGAGTTCAGACGTGTGCTCTTCCGATCTCGGGGGCAAGTTTTCCGATCCGCCGCCGAATCGCCGTGCGACATTCGTCCGATATCATGTCGGAACGCGTCAAAACGACGGTGGCCGCGCGTCTCAGACCGCTAACAGGCTCGCGTAGAAAGCCGCGCGGCAACAAGTATCCGTGACCAAAGGGCGCAACTGCATCGATCAAGACGATATCCAGATCCCGATAGAGACGTCGATGCTGAAAACCATCATCAAGAATGATCACTTCGGATTGCAATTCGTCGACCGCCACATGTCCGGCGACAACGCGATCCGGGTTTTGCAAATGTGGAACGTCCGGCAACTGTTCTTCGAGTTCCAATGCTTCGTCGTTGCGACTGCCTGCCGCCGCGCCATAGCCACGACTTATGATCGCGACACGAACGCCCTGTTGGCGAAACCAGCGCGCCAACCACGCCACCATGGGCGTCTTGCCCGTGCCACCGAGTGTCAGATTACCGACGCAGATAACGGGAACGGGCAAGCGATGAATCTTAGCCGTACCATGGTCGTACCGCGCATTACGTACGCGCATTGCCCATCCATAGGGAATCGACGCAAGACGCAAGCAAATCCGCGTCAGCGACGCCCCTGGACCGCGACTCTGGCCAGTAACGAGATCGCGAAATCGATCGGGATTCAACAAAAGCCGGCCTCAAGCACCGAGTCTGGCTCGCAGATTCTCGTCAATCTTGTCCAAGAACTGACTGGTTGTTAAGAAACGTTGTTCGTCGCCAATTAATAGTGCGAGATCTTTTGTCATCGAGCCTGACTCGACCGTCTCCACACAGACATCTTCGACTGCCTGAGCGAAACTCACCACGTCGGGCGTATCGTCAAATATTCCTCGATAGTGTAAGGCCCGTGTCCAAGCAAAAATCGAAGCAATCGGGTTAGTCGACGTCTCTTTGCCCTGTTGGTGCAGCCGGTAGTGTCGTGTGACGGTCCCATGCGCGGCTTCGGCCTCGACGGTGTTACCGTCGGGGGTCATCAGGACCGACGTCATCAGGCCCAGCGATCCAAAGCCTTGCGCGACGGTGTCTGATTGTACGTCGCCGTCATAATTCTTTGCTGCCCAGACAAAACCACCCGACCACTTCAATGCGGCTGCCACCATGTCGTCGATCAATCGATGCTCATAGGTGATGTCTTTTTCCGCGAACTTCGTCTTGAACTCCGCCTCGAAAATTTCTTGAAACAGATCCTTAAAACGTCCGTCGTACACCTTCAAAATCGTGTTTTTGGTCGACAAATAGACAGGCCAACCAAGATTCAAACCGTAGTTAAGGCATGCCCGAGCAAATCCTCGAATCGACTCATCAAGGTTGAACATTGCCATTGCGATGCCGGACGATTCGAACTCAAAAACCTCATGTTCCTCGATCTGGCCACCGTCTGCCGGTTCAAAGACAAGCTTTAAAGTACCCGGTCCGGAAATCTTCGTTTCGGTTGCCCGGTATTGATCGCCAAAAGCGTGACGGCCAATCACGATCGGCTTCGTCCAACCCGGAACCAAGCGAGGCACGTTTCGCATAATGATCGGCTGACGGAAAACGGTGCCTCCCAAGATATTGCGGATTGTACCATTGGGTGAGCGCCACATCTGCTTGAGACCAAATTCCTCGACACGGGCTTCGTCGGGAGTGATCGTCGCACACTTAACACCGACGCCGCATTCCTGGATCGCGTGTGCCGCATCAATCGTCACCTGATCGTCGGTAGCATCGCGATGCTCGATGCTCAGGTCAAAGTAGTTAAGCTCAATATCGAGATAGGGAAGAATCAATCGCTCTTTGATGAACGCCCAGATGATGCGCGTCATTTCGTCGCCGTCAATCTCGACGACCGGATTTTTTACGTTGATCTTCGTCATCCAACATGTCCTCTTGGCAGCGCTGGTGTTTGCCATGCGATAATTACGTGGGTCCCGCGAGCCGAGCGGTACTTGAACGGCGATAAGACATGGTAGCCTAACTCCCAGGTCCCGCTCGGCTCGCGGGACCCACCAAGCACTCACAGCCTCTCAGCGAAATGTCCGCTGATATCCCAAACCGGGCGAAGCTATCACAAGCCGACTAACGCGTCAACGCTTCGCTAAAGTGGCTCTCACGCGGAGGCACCGGGCAAATCCCACGAATTGCGCTAAAAACATCGTGTCCCGGTAACAGCCCGGCACATTGCCGGGCGATCTCTCCCGCCGAGCCGCTATAATGGAACAACAGCACCCGACGAACCGTCGGACGGCCAAAAAATAACCTTCCCTTGCCGGACAAAAAATGCCAAGCGGATTGACCAATTCAAGCCAACCTGGGGTGACGTCAACCGGTACCGGTGACGTCATAGGTTTCGGCGACTACATCGATCGCCAGCTGACAAAGGTGCGCACCTTTGTCCGCCTGAGTGATCTGGCGGTGGCGATCACCACATGTACGGCAGTGGTCTGCGTCCTGTTGTTCGTGCTGATCCTCGTGGACCATTGGTTGTTCGACCTCGGCCGAGTTGGCCGCGCCGCGGCCCTCACCGCACTGCTGAGTATCGTCGGCTATTTCAGTTTCGCCTGGATATTGCCTTTGATCGTCAAACGGATAAATCCGGCGTACGTAGCCCATGTCATCGAGCAAGGCGAACCATCGCTTAAGAACGGCCTGCTTAACTTTGTCCTCTTCAGATCTAAGCCGCAATCGGTTCGTAAAGTTATCCTGGAAGCGGTCGAAAGGCGGGCCGCCGTGGACCTGTCACGCATTAACGTGGACACGGCAATCGATCGCACGCCACTCATTCGTATCGGCGCGGCACTTGGCGCGTTGCTGGTCGGCTTGGCGCTCTACGCGATGATCTCACCAAAGGATCCGTTGGCGACAATTGCCCGCGTCCTGTCGCCTTGGAGCGACCGAGCGCGTCCGTCACGTGTACAAATCCTTGATGTGGAACCGGGCAGTACGACCGTTTACGCGGGACACCAACTCGCCGTCAATGCCAAGATCGAAAATCTGGCCGAATCCGATCGTGCGGTCATCGTGTACAGCACGCCAGATGGGCAAGTCGTTGACGCACGGTTCGAGATGCGCGCCGACGGAGACGGGCGTTGGTCGGCCAGACTTCCAGAAACCAACGACGGTCTACAACAAGACGTGACGTATCAGATTTCGGCCGGGGATGCCATCGCCGGCCCCTATCGAGTCAACGTGTTACCGTCGCCCAGCATCGTGGTGGATCGTCTGGAGTACGACTATCCGGATTACACGCTGCGAGATGCAATGGTCGTTGAGCAAGCGGGCGACATCAACGCGCTCGAGGGAACTCGTGTCACGGTCAACGCGTCAGCCAACCAAGATATCGACTACGCATACGTCGAATTCGATGCGATGGACGCAGTTGTCGGTACGGACGATGACAACGCCGCCAACCCGCGCCAGACGCTGACCATGAAACACGAGGGGCGAAAGGCTTGGACGAGCTTTACGCTGCGTTTACAGCCTGATCGCGGCACACCTTGGCACCGGAACTACCAAGTCCGCTTTCGCAACCTCGACGGCGCGACAAACGACCGACCGATCCGATACGACATCCACGTCGCACCAGACATTCCGCCCGTCGTCGAGATACTTACTCCTTCCAAGCGTCAACTGGACGTACCGTTTGACGCAACTCAATCGATTGAGATTCGGGCCGTGGATCCTGACTACGGACTCACCGGAATTGTGCTGCGAGCCGCCAACGGCAACAGGCCACTGCTGGATGACAACCTGTTGAACCATGATCAGCAGAACGACCAAGCCACGGCGGCGTTTACTGGGCAGCAAGTCGTAACATATGCCTTCGCGCCCAGGAAACTTGGCCTCCGGCCTGGCGACGACGTCGTCTACTGGGCACGCGCCAGCGACAATCGTATTGAACCCGGAACATCCACGGCGGCCCCCAATGTAACGAAAACACAAGAGTACCGTTTTCACATCACGGAAGCACAAAACAGTCGCGGTAAATCGTCAGAGACCGACGATACAGCATCGTCTGAGAACACCGACGAACGTGAAAAGAATGACGGCGGTGGCGATTCCGATCGAGGCGAACCCAACGACAGCGATTCCGAAAGTGGCGATTCCAAAAGTGGCGGTGCCAACCAAGGGGATCCGGACCAAGGCGCCAATTCGGACCAAACGGATCCGGACAAACGCGACAATTCTCCAGCCGGCGGAGACGATGAGCAGGGATCCAGCGAGGGCGCGGAAAACGACGGCAAGCAAGGGAAACAAGGCAACGCACGGGACAATAACGATGGTGCCCAAGATCAAAACGCGGGCCAAGCGGAAGAAAACGACAATCATGGCGGCCAGGCAGGCAAACGCCAGGACGCGGATGGCGCGCGTGACCAAACGAATGACGGCGGCCAACCAAGCGGAAACGATGGCAAAAACGGTGCTAACGCCGACGGTCGGGACGAACGTGAAACGGATGCCGCGAACAACACGAGCGACGAAAACCAATCGTCAAAGGCCAGCGGAAATACTGACGAACAAACGAACGAAAATCGGTCCGATCAAACTGATGGCCAACAATCGAATGCGACAGACAATCAGCAGGACGGCCAGACGGAGCGACAAAATCGTGGAGCGAAATCCTCGCAATCAGATTCCGAAGACGAATTGCAGTCCGACGACGACTCGGAGCCTTTGCCAAGCGATGGCTCGCGAGACGGTGACGCGATGGAACGGATTCTCAAGGAGATTCGTAAGCGTACGGGCAAAAAACCGGAAGATGCCACGCACAAGCCGTGTGACAATTGCACGGACGGAAGCTGCGAAAACTGCCGGAACGCGGCCCAGGGCGAGCCATCGGGTGAGAAAAGCGGCAGCGGTTCGAGCAGCAATAAAAATGGCTCGTCTGCCAACGAACGTAGTGACTCACCCCGGGAATCCGACGAGGCAGCCAAACGAACGGGTGATTCCCAGCAAAAGGCGACTTCCCAGCACCCCGCTTCCGAGAAAAACGACCCTCGAAATACAGACTCACAGAACGCTGGCGAGTCCGACGGACCAGGCGATGACGCCGAGGAAGACTCGTCACCGCAGGGTACTTCGGGCGAATCCGGGCAGGGCACATCCGGGCAACCCAAATCCGACGATGTAAGCGATGCGGCTGAGCCCAACGATATTGAATCGGAAACAGATCGCCAGCCGACATCCAACAACGACACCAGTCCCGACCCCACCGAAAACTCAGACTCAGACAAGCAAGGAGCGGGACCGTCGGTCGAACCTAATGAGTCGTCTCAGACCGGAGGCCAAGACAATTCGGCTGATCCAAACGGGACGTCTGGCTCATCTGGTCAGGGAGCCACAGCTCCCGATGGTGGATCTAGCCCGCCGGCTGCTGACGACTCGGCATCGACTGATGTCGATGAAGCGGACGAAGCGAATCTGGATTACGCGCGCCAGGCCACTGACCTGGTGTTGGAATATCTCAAGGATCAGAAGAACCAACGTGATGGCGACCTACTCGACAAACTCGGTTGGTCGCCCGAGGGCTTAGAGAAATTCCGACAACGCTGGGAACAGATGAAACGCGACGCGGGACGGAATGATCCTGTGGGTGTTTCCGCCCAACGCGAACTGGACGAAGTACTGCGTAGCTTGGGCCTGACTCCAACGCGTGATCGCTTGCAAGCTGCTCGTTCACGTAATGACAGCATTCAAGTCCGCAACACGGGCCGCCGCAGCAAGCCGCCCGCTTCATACCGCGAAAGGTACGAACGTTTTCTCAAGAGCGTCTCAAACCAGGACAGCTCTCCGTAGCCGAAAGCCCAATGCCATCTACTTTGGCGCCAAAGGTCGTGCGCGTAGATTAGCCGTTTGGGCGATAGCCCCGGTTTCGCCGCCCATCAGGAACCGTGGCTATCGCCAAAACGGCTAATCAATTCCGCCATTCCGCTCAAAGTAGATGCCATTGGCCGCTAGCCGCGGGTTCGAGTGGTCGTCGCGGCACGCAAAAACCCGACGCTAGCGCGTTCGGCTCAAATGCCAATGCTGCGGGGCGGGCAATTTATGCTTAGGCTTTGGACAGCGCCAATTCCACGAAAGAGTCCCGCGTGTCACCCTGGGGCCTCTAACGCCTGGGCTGTGGCTGTTTATCGAGCAGAATGCACACCGGAGATGCAAGCGATCGGTCACGACCGGTACGAGAACGTCGCCGCGGATCGCTCAGGAGGCACTTAAGCACTAATAGTTTGCGGTGACACCGGTATCGACATTGCCTGCCATGTGCAAATGGTTGTGGTCGATGTAGATGACTTCAACCGAATCTTCGTCGGTGAGCGTGTGTGGAACTGGCCAGCCGACGCGGGTCAGTTCTGAATAGTAAACCGTGCATTTGTAGTGGGCATGATGCTGCTGTGCCGGGCCAACCAAGGGATAAACCCGCACCGGATCGACGTAGTCCGCAATCAGCTCTTTGACGATTCGCACATTATTGCGTTGAACTTCGTGCAGCAACGGAATGCCACCCTCGACCGGGTGAACCTTCTCCAGTGCCCGTACGATTTGGTCATCGCTGGGAGCATCAAGCGCGGCGGGTGGTCCGCCCGAGGTAATGGGACCCAAAATCGGTACGCGCGCATATCGCTCGTGTTCCCAATACTCGTCCTCTTTCTGCTTTTGAAAAAACGGACTCACAGGAATTGGCACGGCCACCCAACCCAAGAACGGACCGCCTCCCGATGTGCATCCGCTGCAGGTCATGGCAACACATGCCATCAAGACGCTCGATATTGACAGCAATCGCTTGGTCATGGAGTTCATGTTTGGTCTCGGAAAAAGTCCAACGGCTCACGGTCCATTCGTATGCGGCTTTAGTCAGGCCAATAGGCCGCCGATTCCTAATATCGTGTCAAACTAGGAGAAACTTGGGGAATTTTCTGATTATTCCGCGCGAACTACCGTCCGGTGATGACAGCAATGTGCGTACAAATGGAAAAGCCCGCGGAGCTGATCGCTCTGGCGGGCGTTGTTTTTTGCCGGTATTGATGAATCGTGTTGACAGCTACTCTACTTGTGGCTGAAGTCCAGCATCCACCAGCCGTCATCCCATTCCAGGGCGACCTTGCGCCAGCCTAGTGGAACTTGTGGATACGGATAAAACGGGCCTATGTACGGCCACGCTTGTGGCGAGTATTGGCGTGGATACGTTACCGCTCCGTAGTTGGGGTAGCTGGCATAACTTGGCCAAGCGTAAT
>CBDUAB010000139.1:0-7284 GCA_965365045.1 uncultured Planctomycetales bacterium | reverse complement strand
TGGAGTTCAGACGTGTGCTCTTCCGATCTCACCGGTAAAACGTTAACGGCCAATGGACAGGCCGCCTTTCGCAGTGATGTCGCCCGCCTTCATAATTGGTTCCGGGATCCGACACAACCATCCACCGCGCGAACGCGAGGAATGGCCGAAGGGCAACTGCAAGTCCGCACACGTGGCGAGGCTGTGGCTTTTCGACTCAACTCAAAGGTCCGCGATTTCGCTTATGAACAAGCCATCGAAGATGAGGCGATGGTTCCCTCGCCGCCGGTGGCTGCTTGGAAAACCGTCTGGCGAGAATCGGCTCTGCAAGTCACAGCGGATGGCCAATATGACACCGCGGCCGATCAAGTGACATTGGAAAACATCCAACTCGTGGGCGAATCAGTCCAAGTCGATGCGACCGGCAAGCTCACAACATTATCCACGGCACCCCAAGTCGATCTTGCCGGCCAATTGTCTTACGACCTGCAGCGCATGATGGCGCAATTCAACTTAGGTCAGGACATCCAGCTCTATGGTCGCCAAAGTCATCCGTTCGCTATCCGTGGCCCACTTTCAAAGGCTGGAGTTCAAGTCGCCGAGCCCATTGCTACTGCCGTGCCATTGGCTGGAACGCTGCCCGTCGCAGAAACGACTCAATACCTGATTCCGCCGGACCTCACCGCCCGCGGGACGGTCGGCTGGGAGGGCGCGTCGTTCTACGGTATGGCCGTGGGTCCGGAAGAATTCACGGCACAACTATCACAAGGCGTGATCGCGGCAAGTCCGCTTGACCTTAAGTTCGGAGCTGGCCGAATCCGTGTCGCCCCAATAGTGCATCTGAACACAAATCCAATGATGGTTGTTCTGGAGCAAGCGCCGCTTGCCCAAGACGTCGAGATATCGCCTCAAATGTGCGCATCGTGGTTCAAATATGTGACACCACTGTTGGCGAATGCCACGATTGCCAAGGGTCGTTTCTCGGTCGACTTGACCGGCGCCCAAATACCACTGACCAATCCAATGGCGGCCAGTGCCGGCGGCAGGTTGACGATTCATGAAGCACGCATTCAGCCCGGGCCCTTGGCAAGTCAAATAGTCGCCGTGACGGAACAAGTCACGCAATTGCTCGGCGAAAAGAACCGTCGGCTCACATTCTTGCAAGCCGATCAGAAATGGATCGACATTCGTGAAAACAGCGTTGATTTCCAGATGAATCAAGGCCGTGTCTATCATCGCAATTTGAACGTCAACTTCGGAGAAGTCCAGGTACGCACCGAAGGCTGGGTAGGTCTCGATCAGACGATTTCGATGGTGGCAACGATTCCGATTCTAGACGACTGGATCAACGGTGAACCCTTATTGGCCGGGCTACGGGGTCGGGAGGTGACGATTCCAATCCACGGAACGTTTGACGAACCAATCGTTGACCAGCAGGCACTCATGCAGTTTTCGCAGCAGATGGTCGGTGGAGCCGCGCAGCATTATTTACAGGGGGAATTGCAGAAAGGATTGCAAAAGCTGTTTAAAGGCCGCTAAGGCGAGCGGCAGAAAAGAATTTACCGGAGAACGGGCACTCCTGGCCGTTCAGACTGACGCTGAGACTGAGACGGGCAGGAGTGCCCGTTCTACAAACATTGGTAAGTTTCTATCTGCCGCTCGCCTTAACAACGTATCGACGCCTTTTCCCCAATGGGTTGCGCCGGCAAGAAAATCTCTAAGTCACGACCTCGTAAGATCTTGGCTCGTCCAAATCGTCTCCACGGGCGTTCTTGGCACAACGAGGGGCAGTTTCGTCGCGCGTCTAGCCGTAGATTAGTTGTCCGCTCGAGGATATCCGGCGTCAGGTCACGGCAGCCGACTCGAATTTGGAAAAGAAGGAATCGCGGATTGCAAGGAGACGTTCGATGGAGCAAGCGACGGGGACTCTGGACAAGACTTCTGAGCCGTTCGTGGGCGAATGGCAAGGTCTGGTTAGCACCACAAACTGGGACAAGGGACGAATTATCTGCGAGTGGCGGCAGGTATTGATTGATGCCGAGTCGCCTGCCAGCGAATACGCCGACGAAACGTGGGCTCGTCTTGTCGGGGGCGTCACCCCGCAGCATGTCGGCCGATTGCGGCGCGTTCATGACCGATTCGGCGCCACTCGCACAGGGTATCAAGGGCTGTATTGGAGTCATTTTCACGCAGCCATCGAATGGGATGATGCCGAGATGTGGCTCGAAGGAGCTTTGCAGAATGGCTGGTCCGTATCCCAGATGCGCCGCCAACGCTGGGAAACACTCGGTTCGCTGCCAACTGACGAACCGCACGAAAAGGAAATTGTCGCCGCTGAGCTGGATGAGGACTATTCGGCGGGCACGGCAGACGATAATATCGTGGTCGATACGGTTGCGGAGTTTGTCGATGCGGACGCATTCGACGCCTCAACAGCAAAAACGAAGAAATCGCGCGAGCGAAAGTCAACGGACTCCGTCACGGAGGGGCAAGACGCGGACGGAGCCGCGATTTTTTCGGATGATCCGGAGAAGGAAACTGTCGATTTTGTTCGTCCTTTTGAGAATCTGGCCGAACTGCCTGACGACGTAACGGAAGCGTTCGAAACGTTCAAGTTGGCGATTCTGCGCCATAAGATGGACGGCTGGCGAGACGTTTCACGCGACGACGTGCTGGCGAGTTTAGACGCGTTAAAGAATCTAGCGCTCGCGCCGTCTCGCGACGCTTCGTTTTGACAACGTGTGGACGAGGAGCACCGTCTTTGACTAATCCTCACACGTTGAAAACAGGCTGAGACTGAGGTGAGTGACACGAGCCGAGTGTTACTCAATGTGGTTTGGTCGCCGAAACAGCTACAGTCCGCTAGTTTGGTCACGCTCGGCTCGCGTGACCCACCTAAGAATCCTTAGCGGCGATGCATGACCCTCTGGACTGGATCGGCGATGAATTGCGTCAGATCGACAGTGCGCACCTGTTGCGCCGCGATGTCACGCGCCACGGTCGCCAATCCATACAGGTCGTCATCGATGGCCACCCGTACATAAGCTTCAGCTCCAACGACTACCTGGGCCTGGCCGACGATCAACGCCTCAGCTCCGCCGTCGCGCAATCCCTTGAGGACGAAGGTTGGGGCAGTGGGGCTAGCCCCTTATTGACCGGCCATGGCCAGCCGCACGCACAACTCGAAGAGGCACTGGCGAAATTCGAGCAGACTGAGGCTGCCCTGCTCTTTCCCACGGGGTTCGCTGCCAACTCCAGCAGCATCCCGGCCCTTGTTGGTCGCGAAGATTATGTCTTTAGCGACAGCAAGAACCACGCAAGCATTATCGATGGCTGTCGATTGTCCGCTGCACACGTTCAGGTTTACAAACACAACGACGTTGACGACTTGCGATCGAAACTTATAGCTGCGCCAAAGAAAGGCCGGCGTTTGATTGTCACCGATGGATTGTTCAGCATGGATGGTGATTTCGCGCCGCTCGATCGCTTGGCGGAATTGGCAACCGACCATGACACGATGTTGATGGTTGACGAAGCGCATGCGACGGGTGTCTTTGGAGAACATGGCCGCGGCGTGTGCGAGGTCTATGGCGTCGAAGAAAGAGTCTCATTGCGCGTCGGAACACTTAGCAAAGCGCTCGGTTCACTCGGCGGCTTTGTCGTTGGCCAGCGACGCCTCATCGAATTGCTACGTAATCGAGCCCGCGCATACGTCTTTTCCACTGCCACGCCGGCTGCCACAGCCCAAGCTGGGTTGGCGGCGCTCGATATCGTGCGGTTGGAACCTCAGCGCCGCGAGCAACTGCTGCAGCGTGCGCAAGACTTGCGTGAGCGTCTACGGCAAACGGCCCTGAACACTGGAGCCAGTTGCGGCCAAATTATTCCGGTGATCTTAGGGGATGCGCGGCGTGCCACGGCCGTCGCCCTACGATTGGCTGACGCAGGTCTCCTGGTACCCGCGATTCGTCCACCATCGGTACCCGCTGGCGAAGCTCTGCTGCGGATTAGTTTGAGCTATCTGCACACCAGTGAGATGATCGAACGGCTCGTCGCGGCCGTCTGCGAATGTGCTTCCAATGAGATTACGGATTCAATTTGAACCGCTAATCGGCGCTAATGAACGCTAATCTTCAGTGGCTTAGGCTCCTTCAGGATGACTTTCGCGCCTTTAACACACTTCGATCCACGAAACGACGGAAGAACAAAGCTACGAGTCACCGCCGCGGAACTTCAGTTAGCGCCGATGTTGAGCCCTATGAACACATTCTTGAATTCGTCGAAGTATTCTTCGGATCTCAACGACTGGCTTGGGACCGTACCACGTTCCGAACTCAACCATGCTCCAATACTTCATTTTTGATTTGGGTTTTGGCCGTGGTTTGTTCAGTTCGGCTTCGTCGCATGCCATATACTGAGCTAGCCGTTTGACAAATGGGGCGGGCGACCGTTCTGACTCTTGCGCATCGTATTTATTGGCGCGTCGTGCGGTTTTCTGCACATTGAGTGATGCCGACCGCTCGTCCGCGGCCACAAGAATCCATACCAGAAAGCCAATTATCAAGCCGATGCTTATGGGCGTTCTAGGCACGTTGGTGACGGAATAATCAACTGAAAGCGCTAAGGCTGTCGTAATAAGAAAACCAACCATTCCACCTACGGCAAGATGCCATACGAACGTCTTCCATGTTGATCGGCGGCGTCGCGATGGAACATTCATGGTTTAAGACACTTCGCAAGTGACGCGACATGTAGGTAAACCTAACGGCTAGCTCGCCGGGCTAATGTGCATCCTTGCGAAGTGCGTTCGTGCATACCCAAAAAGAAGCGAACTATGTTCTGAACCTGATCTGATTATATATTGTTGCCTAATGCCTGCGGATGCGGTTTTGTGCGTCCCGTTTTTCGAATGAATGCGACTTTGGCCATATCAACACAGATACGAGATTACGAAACGACGCTATGGCATCATCGCATGGCCCGCTCTTTCGACCGCTGGCCAGCGGTGAGGCAGCTAGGCCGACTTCGGTTTTGCCTGCTGTTATTAGGCATGGTTTGCCAAATGGCCACCGTTTGGATCACGTGGCCTCTATGGCAGACTCGGACATCAATACCTCATTTGCCCGCGGTTGATTTGCCACAGGTGTCATTCGGCTGGATGATGATGGTGTCCGTTGGCTTGGTGGTCTTTCGTCCAAGCTGGGGTATCATCGCTCACTGGATCGTGCTGGTCGGCGCATCGACGCTGGACCAGTTTCGCCTACAACCCCAATTCTTCTCGATCGCGATCCTGATGACCGCCTGCGTTTGGGAGTGGGGCCGGATCGTTGCGCGCTGGCACCTCGCCTCAATGTGGCTGTGGGCCGGACTGCACAAGCTGCTCTCGGCGGATTGGTTCGGGCACGCGTCTTATTGGCTGGTGGAGCGGCTCGACGCCGAGTCGTGGTACCTGACATTTGCCGTCGCAGTTGCGCTGAGCGAATTCGGACTTGGCATGCTCGCCTGCTTTCGTCCAAAGTGGGCAGCCGTCGCGTGCGTTCCGATTCACCTCGGAATCGTCGTGTTTCTGTTGATGATCGATTGGAACCCAAGCGTGATTCCCTGGAATCTCTCCATGGCGGCGACGGGCTGCTGGGTGATGTGGCACACCAAAGACTGGCGGCCAACGCATCTTTGGGAAGTGGCCGTCTGCATTGCCTGGTTGGTCACGCCGATCGGCTTCTTCACCGGATGGGTTGATCATGGATTTGCCGCCGTTCTCTATTCCGACTCATTGCCGCGTGGACTAATAACCACCAAGAATGGTGTTCACGCGATCCAAGGTTGGGGAGACTTGGTGGTTCCATTCCCTAACGAACGACGTACGCTGCGGATCTACTTTCAGCAATACGCCGAATCGGGAGACAAACTACACATTTCGGATCCGCGTCGTATGCTGAATGACCAGTTTTTCGTTTTGGATAGGAGCCGACAAGCCCAACCAATTGATGTCGACACGTTCTTTTCAGCGCAGCAAAGCATCCCTGGGCAACAGGGAGACTTCTCACCAACCGTTGCGGGAGTTGGCTTGGACGAGCGGCGTGCCGTTTTTGCGTTGGGGAAAGCGGGCGTACGCATGCTTCGTGCCGCGCCAGATCAACCGATCTATGCGGTTGCGTTCACGCCTGAGAACTACGACCCGGATTTGCTCGCCCAACTGCAAGGACTTCCAAACCTTACGCAAATTCAGCTTTCAGACACATCAGTGCAGAACAGTGATCTGCGGTATTTACTCAAGCTTCGACTCCTAATAGGTATTGGGCTCGACAGAACGAATATCACGGACGAAGGGCTGAGACAGTTGCGCGAGCTACCCTTGCTGCAATACATCGAGTGTGAGGAAACGAAGATCACGGAACGTGGACTCGCATTCGTCTTGAAGATGCCGGACCAACCGCAGAAATAGACCCTTTGGTTGCATAAAGACCGTAGGACAGGTTTGTAACCTTTCTGTTTTTACCGCGTCTAACGCGCTTCAATTATTTGTGGGTAGAAACCACGTTTAGTGAATTGTGCGAACAAGTTGTCAAAACGATTTTCGATCGCAGTATTCGCGACAGGTTACAAACCTGTCGTTTATACATAAGTCTGGACGTTAGCTTTTTGGCCGAAGGCCTGTTTTTTCACCGTAGCCTAGGGCAAGCGCAGCGCCGCCCTAGGCAGTCCGGGTACCGAAAACACGTTTTGGCCGAAGGTCATAATCTGGAATCCTTGATGAACGCTCCAAACAGGTGAATATGGCCTTCGGCCAAACGTTGGTACATGGATTCCTTTCCTAGGGCGGCGCTGCGCTTGCCCTAATCTACAGCTTAGACAGCGGAAGAAAGGACAAGTTAGACGAAGTGAATTGGGATCTCTGGTACGTGTCACTCGTAGGAGATCAACAACCCCAACTTCTATTCGGGAAAGAGTATCACGAACAACAGCTTCGATTCTCGCCGGACGGAGACTTGATTGCCTATACGACCAACAAGGAAGATGGACACCAGGTGTTCGTACGTTCGAGCCGTTCATTTCCCGATTTAGGAGACCCTATACGGGTATCGCCCAAAGGAGGCACCGATCCTCGCTGGTCCCACGATGGAAGCAGACTGTTTTTCAAACATTGGAATAATGACGTCAGTTCCGTGTCGATCGCCGGGAACCACGACTCCATTTTGATCGGCGAACCGGTGAAGAAGGCTGAATTGGATCGGGCGATTTTTTCCGGCGACTATGATGTATCGCCGGAAAATAGTCGCATCTTGGCGATTCGCAAGGACGTGGATG
>CBDUAB010000138.1:0-7290 GCA_965365045.1 uncultured Planctomycetales bacterium | reverse complement strand
CCCAACTTCTGGTGTGATCATCATTGCCGGCATAAGATCATCATTGCCGGCATAAGATCGGGGAGCGGCCCGAATCGCCGCCGGGATCGCGAAGCGTGGAAGAACACAGCAAACTGCATTGTACGGGACTGCGACCGCCAACCTTTCGGCTCTCGAGCCTCTTTACGGTGATGGCAGTCATTTGCACGGGTCTGGCCCTTCTCCGGCTGCTCGATCCGATTTGGGCCGGCATGTTCATGTTATTTCTATTAATCATCTTTGCTCATGTCGCCGGCAATGCACTCGGAACACAGTTGCGAGATAACGCACGTTTAGCAAAGCCGCTCGACCACGACAAATCAGTTGCAGACCAGCGTCGAATTCGACCGACCAACAAGTCTCTTTTCACACCATCCCCGCGCCTGAGCCTCCGCACACGCTTGGGATTATGGACGCTTATCCCGACAGGGATCGGCATCTTGAGTGGCGCATTCGGGGGAGGCTGGCTGTTGTGGTGGTCGATGCAAGGAAGAGCTTCCCTCAGCAGCATGGCGTTAGGGATCATTTCCTGCGGTGTCCTCGGCGGCCTGTGGAGTTTTTGGATGAGCAGCTTCATAAATGTGCTGGGCAGCGCCGTTTGGCATGCGCATCAGGAATCCAAGGATTAACTACTAGTCGACTTCAAAAACGACGACCAAGTTATGCGCGCCGGGATGAATGTGCTCACCGGTCACGACGACAACGCAATCTCCTGTCGTCAAAGTTCCTTCGCTCCGTCCCCAACTAAATATAAATTCACGCAGCGCTTTTTCATCGCTGCAGCGCACGCCGGCTAATGGGGTGATACCCCATAACAGGCTCATTTGTCGCAGTGAACGTTCGTTTTCACTGACTGCCACCACAGGAATAAAATCTCTTTGACTGGATTTAACGATGGCCGTCGCGCCGCTTTGCGAGACAATCACGACGAGTTTAGCGCGGACCTTCTCGGCGATCTTCGCCGCACCGTAAACCACGGCATGTGTAATCGGGAGCACTCGGGAGTCAAGCTCGTTGACGAACTCGCGGGGAGGCTTGTCATGTAAAAGCTTTTCGGTAGCCAGCATGATGCGGTTCATCATCTTCACGGATTCAAGCGGGTATTTACCGATTGCCGTCTCCCCTGACAACATGCAGGCATCCGCGCCGTCCAAGATGGCGTTGGCCACATCACTAGCTTCGGCTCGTGTCGGTCGTGGTTCTTCTTGCATACTATCCAGCATCTGAGTGGCAACGATCACCGGTCGTTGCAATCGATTACACATCCGGACAATACGTTTTTGGGCCATGGGCACTTCGGCCACGTCGATCTCGACGCCCAAATCACCGCGGGCGACCATCACCGCATCGGTCGCGCGCACAATGGCGTCCAAGTGCTGAAGCGCTTCAGGCTTTTCAATTTTGGCCACAATGGGCGCATGACAGCCATAGGATGCCAAGAGTTTACGCAATTCGATGAGTTCCGCGGGACCACGGACAAAGCTCAAACTAACGAAATCCGCTTTTCGGCTAGCTGCCCACTCGGCACATTTTCGATCGTAATCCGTCAGGGCGGGCAAACTTAACTGGACACCGGGCAGGTTGATCCCCTGTCGGCTCCGAATCGTGCCGTCGTTGCCGGCTCGGCAAAGCACCGAATCGTCATCCGCCCGCAACACAGCCATGGCGACCGTTCCGTCGGCAAGCATCACGTTGTCGCCTACTTGCAAGTCATCAATCAAACGGTCGTAATTGCTGACTAATTCGTTCGCGGCTTGTGCCTTGGTACCACGAATGAATCGAAACTCCGTGCCCGCATGTATCTCGGTTGGCTCGGTATGCAACTGGCCCAAGCGAATCTTTGGGCCCGCCAAATCAACCAATAATGCCAGCGGCCGCTGTTCTACTCGCACGGAATCTATCGCATCCACAACCCGATCGTGGTCCGCGCGGCTGCCATGTGCCATATTCAATCGAAAAACGTCCACACCTGCCTCAACCAACCCTGATAACCTCGGGGCCGTGTCACAGGCTGGACCGACAGTGGCGACGATTTTGGTGCGGGCTCGCTGCAGCGGCGTTTCGGCCAACTTGGAAAGCGTGTTTTGCGGCATCGGTGATCGTCCGAAACGGGCTGACTGCGAGAAGGCGTTATTGACCTGGCCGAATTCAACGCGACACAATGATACCAACAAGGCATCGTCCGCGGATAGGCGTGCCCGGTTGACGTTGCCATCGTGGCTGGACGACGAAATCAAATCCCAGAATCCCAGACAAACGCGTGAGCAACCAAGAGGACGAAAAGATAGCACGGCGGACACGTCCCGATACCTGCCTCGGAGCGTTGATTGGCACCGGCCTCGCGCTCGTTTGTGTTGTGGCGGTGTTCGTCATCTGGTCACGTCGTGGCAGCTTGCCCGAAATCAACCAGCAGGCATTCGACGACGCATTCGAGGCGTGGCAAAGCGTTGAACCGCCGAGCTACGATATCGAGACCAGCGTAACTTCACGTCCGCCGGCAGTGTATGCCGTCCAAGTGCGTGACGGCAAAGTCGTTAAGGCAACACGTAACGGGGTCGAATTGAAGCAAATCCGCACGATGGGCACTTGGTCCGTGCCGGGCATGTTCGATACTATCCAACGTGACTTGCATAACACGGTCGCCGACCCTAACGATCGTATCACGCCACGATCGCCACGGGTCACCGTACGTGCAAGTTTTCACCCCCAATGGCACTATCCGCAAACATATCAACGCATCCAGTGGGGTTCATCCTACGAAGTCGCCTGGTCGGTCGCGCGTTTCGAAGTGATAGACGGTCCGGGTGCGGAAGAACAAACTGATTGAGCACCGGCGCAACTTAAGAGACAAGTTGAATCGCTACTACCATCCGGATTAAAGTTGAGGTGAATCGTCCTTTGTCGACGTGGAAAAACAAAGTTGTACTCGTTACGGGCGGCTCGTCAGGCTTTGGATGGCATTTGGCCCGCGCATGGGGCGCCGCCGGCAGCAAGCCTATCTTGGTCGCTCGAGATATGACACGGTTGTCGGATGCGGCGACGCGGCTGCGGCACATGGATGTCGCGGCAGACACATTCGCGGCCGACATCACAAACGAGGAACAAGTCGCCCAGCTTCTCGCACACACGCGCGACAAGTATGGGCGACTGGACGTCTTGGTCAATGCCGCAGGCAAATCGTCACGCGGACGCGCTACGGAAACGCCGCCGGAAAAGTTTCAAGAGCTGTGGGAGCTTAACTTTCTGGCGACGGTCCGTTGTGTGCAAGCTTTGTTGCCGCTGATCGTCGAATCCCACGGCTCGATCGTCAATATTGGCTCGTTGGCCAGCAAAACGGCCGGACAGTTTTTGGGAGCTTATCCGGCCAGCAAGTTTCCGGTTGCCGCCTATTCGCAACAACTGCGGATGGAGCTTCGCGCCGAGGGTGTTCACATCTTGTTGGTATGCCCAGGTCCCATTCGCCGAGATGACGCCGGCCGCCGCTATGCCAGCGAAAGCGACGATATTCCGGAATCTGCTCAGCGTCCGGGCGGCGGTGCAAAGCTCGATGCAATCGACCCCGTTAAGCTCGCGGCACAGGTGCTTACGGCCTGTGAACGTCGCCAACCTGAATTGGTTGTGCCAGCCAAGGCACGCTGGTTGTTCGCGGTTTCTCAGTTGTGGCCAACGTTAGGAGACGAGATTCTCCGGCGAAAAACTTCCTAAACGTCCGCTAAGAAACGGTATGTTGAACATCGCAGCGTGGCCGTTGCCAGCGCGTCTCAAATCTGGCACGATAGCTTGGTACTGAGTACTGAGTACTAACCACTAAGACGTCGAGGAGTTTTATCCGCCATGACCGCATTTCCTGAAATCGAAAAGATCCGCTACGAAGGCCCCGATTCCAAGAATCCACTTGCATTTCGATGGTACAACGAAGACGAAATCGTGGAAGGCCTGACGATGAAGGAACATTTTCGTTTCAGCGTCGTGTATTGGCACAGCTTTCGCGGTAACGGCAGTGATCCCTTTGGTGCGGCCACGATGCAACGGCCGTGGGACGACGGCAGCGAAACTGTCGAAAATGCCATCAATCGTGTGCACGTGGCCTTTGAGTTTATGGAAAAACTTGGTGTCCCTTTCTATGCCTTTCACGACCGCGATGTTGCTCCCGAAGGAAATTCGCTGGCGGAAACGAACACCAATTTCGATGCGGTAGCCAAAGTGCTCAAGGAAGAACAAGCACGTACAGGCATTGGACTGTTGTGGGGAACGGCCAACCTGTTCAGCAATCCGCGTTACATGCACGGTGCGTCGACATCGTGCAACGCGGACGCGTTTGCCTTTGCCGCCGCCCAAGTTAAAAAATGCCTGGAAGTCACGAACGAACTCGGTGGACTCGGCTACACTTTCTGGGGCGGACGCGAAGGATACCAAAACCTCTACAACACCGACATGAAACGCGAGATCGACCACCTGGGCGCCTTTCTCAACATGGCCGTTGACTACGCACGGCAAATCGGTTTTGAAGGCCAGTTCTATATCGAACCCAAGCCAAAGGAACCCACCAAACACCAATACGATTCGGATGCCGCGGCCTGTATCAATTTCTTGCGCGCCTACGGGTTGACGGACTCGTTCAAACTCAATCTCGAAACGAACCACGCGACATTGGCCGGCCACAGCATGATGCACGAACTCGAATATGCTGGAATGCAAGGCATGCTCGGATCGATGGACGCCAATACGGGTGACATGCTGTTGGGATGGGACACGGATCAGTTTCCCACGGATATCTATTTGACGACACAATGTATGTTAAGCGTGCTCAAATTCGGCGGTCTGTCGCCGGGCGGCGTTAACTTTGACGCCAAAGTACGACGTGAGAGCTTTGAACCGATCGACCTGTTCCATGCACACGTCGGAGGTATGGATGCCTTCGCGCGGGGCCTCAAGATTGCCGCGGCGATTCGTGCGGATGGCGAGTTGGAAGGCTTCTTGAAAGAACGATATGCGAGCTGGGACAGCGGCGTTGGTCAAGCCATCGAAAACGGTGAGCACGATTTTGCTTCGTTGGAAAAGTACATGGTGGAACGCGGCGACGTGACGCCAAACACAAGCGGGCGGCAAGAAATGTTGGAGCACCTGGTCAATCGTTACGTCTGACTGCTTAGTAATTAAACCGAAATCCGTGCTTTCGCAGGTCCGTCACGAACTGTGGCACATCGGTATACAACACGGACTCAAATCCTGCTTCACGTGCGCCTGCCACATTTTCTGGACGATCGTCCACAAAGAATATCTCGTTCGGCTCATAGCCGGCTAAGCGGGCGGCCGCCTCGTAGATTGCGCGCTCCGGTTTGACCGCATGCACTTCGTAGCTCAACGCACACACGTCAAACAGCGTCGGAATTATCCCGTAGCGACCGTGGCTGACGTAATCCCAGTGAGCTTGACACGTGTTCGACAAAATCCCAATCGGTTGCCTGGCCGCGACTAGCTGCGCCACGATAGGCACCATGTCCACATTAAGAGAAAAGATGGAACTTATGGCATGCAAAAACTCGGCGAGTTGCGACTCGGAGTTTGTGGCCACACAAAACAGCCGATGCAGCTCTTCTTGGTCAATCTCGCCAATTTCAATGGACCGCATCAATTCGCCATCGAAAATCAGACTGCGGACTTCCTCCGTCGAGACGCCGGCCAGCTCCGCCAACTGGCGGCACATCTGGCCGTGGTCAAAGTGAAGAAGAACTTTTCCAAGGTCAAAATACAGAAACCGCGGTTGGCCCACTGCGTATCCTTTTAATTCAACTCAATGATGCGAATGTCTTTGTACCAAGCTTCGGACGGCGGACCACCGTGAATTTGCACACCGATGATCCCGGTACGGGCAATCGCGTCGTCTTTCTCGACGTAATCAACTGTTTGGTAGCCATTAACCCACAACTGAATCCGCGCGCCTTCACAGCGAATACGATAGTCATTCCAATCATTTAGCTTGACGTGCTTTGCGTATTCCTCTGGATCGCTCGGCTCTGCGAGCACTTTGTTACGGCGCGACTCGTCATACAGTTTTCCCCACCAACCCTGGCCCACATCCGCTTGGTAGCCAGAAACTTCGTGGTGATTGGGAATACGATCGCTACGAAACTGTATTCCCGCGTTCGCCCCCCTCCCCAACGACTTTGACCTTCAGACGTAAGTCAAAATCGCTGAACTTCTTTTTGGTGCAGAGGAATTCGTTGCGGGGGATTTTCTTATCCGCATGTCCGGCGACAATCGCCTCGTCTTCCACTCGGAAGAAATTCAAGTTGCCTTCCCAACCGCCAAGCGTCTTGCCGTCGAACAGCGAAGAGTCTTTCGAACCCACCGCACCCGCATTGAGCAAAATAACAACACCGATCATGATTCCTGTCCGCATGGCAACACCTCGTTTCTTGTTCGGTCTGGGTTTGTGGGTTTGTCTGATAACGAGAATACCTTGAAAGCCGTGGCTTGAATATCGACCGGGCGGGACCTACCGCAAAATGTGGGGGCAATTTACAATGAGGGGCTTGGCCTTTCGCGGCTAGGAGGCGTGCCATGGGTGGGCGAAATCGCCGCATCAGCCGTTCACGACACTGGGACGCGGGTTGTGAATGACTAATGCCTAAGGACTAATGCCTAAGGAATGACTAATGACGAATGCCAAAACACGAGTGAAAACACGAAAACGAGAGGATTCGACCTATAACCTTGGAGTCCTCGCCTTTTCCTCGGGATTACTTATTGGTCATTAGGAATTCGGATTTCCTTAGTCATTAGTCCTTAGACATTAGTCATTCTCTCCACCGCGTCCCAAGACTACGCACGCTGATTCAGACCGTAACACGCACTCACTCACGACCAAGAGGTGCCTCGATGTCGCAGGTGCTCAACAAATTCAGCCGTCGGATTACTCAGGCCAAGGTCCAAGGGGCCTCGCAGGCCATGCTCTACGCCACCGGTTTGACCGAAGAGGACATGGACAAGCCGCAGATCGGCATCGCGAGCGTATGGTACGAGGGCAACTCATGTAACATGCACCTCGACAAACTCGCGGCCGATGTCAAGACCGGTGTCACCGAGGCCGGAATGGTCGGCATGCGTTTCAATACGATCGGCGTCAGCGACGGGATCTCGATGGGTACGGAAGGAATGAGTTTCTCGCTGCAATCGCGCGATCTCATCGCCGACTCGATCGAAACGATCATGGCCGCCCAATGGTATGACGCTTGTATCGCCTTGCCCGGATGTGACAAGAACATGCCC
>CBDUAB010000137.1:0-7293 GCA_965365045.1 uncultured Planctomycetales bacterium | reverse complement strand
TTAGTCATTCTCCGAAAAGGCGCCCAGGTTTACGCACGCTGATTCGAACGACGCCCCTCATAAACCGGAAATCTCTTTGATATAAAGCCCCGTTTCAGCGTAACGTACAAAATCATTTTTCAAATAACAGGCAAGTGCTCGCTCGTTGTTTGCATCGACCGACACAGTTAGCCGGTTTCCCCCGTTTTTTTGACCGGCGAGCCATTGCCCCCACCGTACAAGCTCGTGGCCGAGACCTTTTCCACGGTGCCGCGGCAATAGCCCCATGTACACCAACTCGGTCTGTTGTTGTTCAGGTTCTTGATCCAATACCAGGCAACCCGCTTCGTACCCACCCAACTCGGCGAACAGCCAGGTACTAGACCTACCAACACCCACGCCGTGTTGCCACCGTATACCCACGTCTTCTTCGCCGAATTGGCGCATGAGCTGGGGAAAGTCGTCGCTGTCCGTATAGGTTTGCTGGAGAATCTCCTGAAATGCCGGAAAATCGTCCGAACTGACCTTTCGAAACGACAGTTTCCCAGTCGGACAACCGTGCCGACTTTCGCAGCCGAGGCAAACCAAGTGGAGAATGTCAGCGTGCAAATCGAAGCCGTTTGATTCGAATCGCCGGGCCGCTGTAGAATCGTCCTTGTCAACAAACGCTCTAATGTGGCGTAAAGATTGCATCTCGTCTTGGGAAAAGAACCATTCCACCTGTCGGACAAGTTTCTCAAGCGTGCTTGCCGGCTCGTCAGCCGCCAGATAGGGGGGCCAGATTCGCCCGTAACCAGCGTACGCCACGGCCAGCGGTATTGCGGCTACAATGCGATTGCCTCGTCTAGCAACGGCGACGTGGCAATTTGAGTAATGTGCAGCACTACGGTCGGCCTGCGAAAATGACCCTGGCAGCTCCATCGGCACTGCGGTGATTTCGTCCGAACTTATCAGCCGCACGTCAACCGAATTGTTGTTCATGGAGATGAGAATAACATCAGTACGGTGGAGGTAGGTAGCGGTCGGCGTTGATGGGCAGTTGTGATTTACTGGGAAATGGGTTCGTCTTGGGAACTTCGGATTCTGCTTCGCTTATCACCTTTTCCGCCAATTCGGCCGCTTCTTTGGTGGCCGGATCAACCTCGTCCGCTGTGCCTTCGGTTTCCGGTTGCCAGACATTACGTTCTCGATCTTTCTCGAGCAGCGACTGGTAATACGAACTCAAACCGAACCCGTCTGGCCGATTCAGCTCGAATTCGACGCGGAACCGCTGCCGGGGATTCTCGGATCGAACAACGGTGGCGTGGCGGATACGCAGTACACTGATCAATTGCTGCCGATCCTCACCACCGCGCGCCAGGTACAAACCGGCTCCCAGCCAGGGTTCAGCTTGGAGGCCGTACTTCTGCTCCATGATTGACGTCAGGGGAGCTGGATCCCCTGTGTAACCGTCGAATGCAATCCGCTGCAAGACCTGTCGCCGGCCGAAATAGTACGTTAATGAGCCGGCCAAATCGTGTGGTCCAATACCGGTAACTATGGGAACACGTAGACTCTCCAAATCGAACTCGACCAGTCGGGTGGACACGCGTCGCCAGTTGTTCATCACCCAGGCCGGAGTTGCATCGAAGTTTAGCAACTGGCTAATGCTAGATGTGGTTGGTCCACATAGATTTGGCTCCTGAGGTGGGTCGTTCGGTTGTTTTTGTGCGTCGGTAGCGCCGGTCGCGTTTTCCGTGGCTACACCCGCTGCGGGATTCCCAGCGTTCCGTTGCTGTCCCACGTTGAGCTGTGACGTGTCCGCCGGACTGCCGTGTGGTGTGTGCCGTGCCGCGGCGGGGTCTAGTGACCTAATGGCTGGCGCGGGAGATCCGGATGCGATGGGCATGGACTCATTCGAGCTCGGCCACCGCGGTGATTGGCCGGCATAGGGACGGGCATAAGGTCCGCCGTCAACGGTGTCCGTCCACATGGAGTTCCAAACGTTCCGCAGCGACGTCCACTGGGAGTCTCCGGACATGTAATACGGCAGTGCGATCGCCGCCACCAGAACACCAATAAACCACAAGTTTCGCCCAAACATTGTAACACCTCTCGAATTCGACACCGGTCCAAGCTCGGTATCGACTTGAGGGGGCCAGAAGCAGCAAATATTATGCGACCAGCACTACGACCGTTGAGTTGGTTAAGGCGGGCAGATGCGTGAAAGTTTCCGTATGTGGTTTCTCACGCATCACGCCAGGATCTCCTCAATCACATGCCCGTGTACGTCGGTCAGGCGGCGGTCAAGGCCGTTGTGGTACCAGATGAGCCGTTCGTGTTCAAAGCCGAGCAGGTGCAGGACCGTGGCGTAGAAGTCCCAGACGGTCGTCGGGTTCACTTGGGCGCGGCGGCCGAATTCGTCGGTGGCGCCGTGACTGACGCCGCCTTTTACGCCCGCGCCCATCATCCAGCAGGTAAAACCGTCCGGGTTGTGGTCCCGTCCGGCAGTGCCAGCCTGATGCGTCGGCATGCGGCCGAACTCGGTGGTCCAGAGGACGAGCGTGTCGTCGAGCAGACCGGCCTGCTTCAAGTCGGTCAGCAGTGCCGCCGTCGGCCCGTCGAAGATCGGGCAGTGGCGTTCGTAGTCGGCCTTGAGCGTCTTATGCGCGTCCCAGTTCAATAGTCCATCCACGCCTGAGGCTCGTGACGCGCAGTAGAGATTCACGTACCGCACGCCGCGCTCGAGCAGTCGCCGCGCGAGCAGGCAGTTCCGCGCGTAGGCGGCCTTCAACTTGTTCGGATCATCGGTTCCGTACAGGCGGTGTATCGCGGCCGATTCGCGAGACAACTCCGATACTTCCGGCGCGGAAAGCTGCATCCGCGCAGCTAGTTCATACGCGGCGACGCGAGCCTGTAGGTCGGACTGCCCTGAGTTCGCGTCGGCGAAACGACGGTTCAAACGATCCAGCAGTTCCCGCGCCGCGGTTTCTTCCCGCGCGGTAATGCTCGGCGGACGCTTTAGGTTGCGGATCGGTTTGTCGTCGCTCATCTCGATGGCTTGATGCCGCGCGGGGAGAAAGCCATTCGACCAGTTGGCTTTCCCGTTCGGCGGTTCACCCCGGATGTCGGGAATGGCGATGTAAGTGGGCAGATTCTCGTTCTCGCTGCCCAATGCGAAACTCAGCCATGCTCCGGCGCTGGGAAAACCCTCGGTCGCGTGGCCGGTGTTCATGAACACGCAGCCCGGTCCGTGCGTGTTGGTCTTGCTGTGCATCGAATGGATAAACGCGATGTCGTCCACATGCCGAGCCATGTGCGGCAGCATGCTGCTGATCTGCTTGCCGCTCTCGCCGCCGGTAGCGAACGGCCAGGGACTTTTCATCAAGTTGCCGTTCTTGCCCTGAAACGAGAGGAAGTTTTCCTCGCCCGGCAACGGCTTGCCGTGCCACTTTTCGAGCGCCGGCTTGTATTCCCACAGATCCATATGCGAAGCCGCGCCAGGACAGAAGATCTGCAGAACGCGTTTGGCCTTTGGAAGATGATGCGACAATCCTCGCCCGGGTTGCCATGCGGTCTCCTTGGCGAGCGTACCATCGGACAGAAGCTGCATCAGGCCGACACCGGCTAGGCCGGTGTAGACGTTGCCAAGGAAGCGTCGGCGAGTGAATTCGGAAGAAGCGTTCATGGTCTTGTCTGATAGAACATGACTAAAGTTGTCGGCAAACAAGAGCTGCTGCTCGCTATTCTTATCTTCGGTGAGACAGCCTGCCAGCAGCCTTGCGTTGTAGTATTATAAGACAACAACAACAGCGGGCAATCATGAACGTAACAATTATCTGGGATCTCGCCACATGGCCAAACAAATAACGCGAGACCGCAAGTTGACGCCGGAAGAAGCAGCGAAGTATCGGAAGATTCGTGAAGAAATCGAATTTGAGAAACCGGAAATCATCACCAAGGCTCAGCAAACGCGCCGCGAAGCGCGCCGCAAGGAACTGGCGGCCGTGATGCAAGAACTGAAAGCAGCGCGAGAAGCCAAGGGGTTAAGCCTGGCGGACGTCTACCAGCAAACGGGAATCGACCGTTCCGCGCTTTCCAAACTGGAAAACGTGACAAACGAAAACCCAACGATCGAAACTCTGTTACGTTACGCCGAAGTCGTCGGCAAACGGCTTGAGATTCAGGTTCTTGATCGGTAACAGCCAACCGCCACCGCTTTATTCGACACCATCCAGCCATTCCGGCGGAATGGCATCAGGAACGATCGGTACTTCTCCACCATTCAAGTACCAAGCCGTACTCGACCACTTCCAATTTTCCGGCTTCTCAATGAGTTCTCGTCGCACGGGATTCATGTGAATAGTAGGAGGTCTGACCCGAATGGCAAGTGGCAGGCGACTGCCGGTAGACCAACATAATTAAGAGGACGATGAGGAAGCTAGTGAGTCCCGTAGGCTCTGGGACGAGATCTGATGACTCGGAATTGATCGAGGCATTCAGCTTTGTTCGTATTACCGTTCCGTCGTCGAATACCAGTTGATACGTTGCCGAATAATCACCAGCCGCCAAGTTTGGATCAAAGACGAAACGGTCCAACGTCACGAATGAGTTGGGCATTGCATCGTAGAGAATTGGAAGCTTGTGGTCCCGGAATTTAATCGCATCGAAGGCCTCCGATTCATCTTCCAATTCGACAAATTCGACAAGTGAAATTCGTCCACCGGCGCCGACCGGAATTTTGGGCCAATGCAAAATCCGAGACGGTCGCGTGATGACACTTTCGTCACATCCAAGGCACGACAAATCTTCAAAGTCAGTTACAAGTATCGGGACGCCGTCTTCATCTACAGGGAGCGCCTCCCCCAAGCCTACGGCGCCCATTGGAATCACACTTATGCGTTGGGTCTTTGGTGAAATAAAACGTTCTTTCCCTTCAGCCTCAACACCAACAACCGTAATCGTGTAGTCCCCCTCTTGGGGAATCCACTCGCAGCCAAACGGCGACCATGGTGGCAATGCCTGAGCGTCAAAGCTGCAGTTCGGAATCAATTCATCGTTTGCGTAGAAACTGATCGTGCTGTATTCATTTAAGTTTCCATTCGCCGAAAGACGAATACTCTCCCCGATTCTCAAAACGCGATCGGTGACGAGGCTAACCCCGTCCGGATCGGTTAGAGAAAGGTAACTCCCAACGTGAACTTTATGTGTGGATTCGCGAGTACTGCCCGTTTCGTTGGTCACCCGCGCTATCACCGGTACGAAGCTTCCTAAGTTCATTGGTGTCCACTCACATGCGTAAGGTGCCGCGGTAAACTGACAATTGGGAATTGGCTCATTTCCTGCAAGAAACTCGACTAAACGGACCGATCCGCTGACGTCTGCTGTCAATTGAACCGGCTCACCAAACGGATTCCAGCGCGGTGGTTCGGCTAGTTTGATCGAATAAGGCTCGACGACAGAAACGTGGAACACTTCTGAATCCGCGACAAATCCTTTTGTATCATGCACGCGAGCCTGCAATGTGTGGCGACCGTAGGCGGCGGGTGTCCATGTACACGTGGACTGATTGTCGCAGCTAGGAATCGGTTGGCCATTTGCAAGAAACTCGACCAAAGCAATCCCATCCGGATCTTGCGCGTCTAGCCTGACCCGAAAACCTGCTCCAAAGTTAACGTTGTCCGCATTCAAGCCCCATAATCGAACTTGCGGTTCTTGTGTGAAGACAGTGGTCAGTTGCGAACGCGACAGTTTGGAATTCCCAGCTTCATCGGTTGCCAGAACACGCACTTCATGGTCTTCGTACCGACTCATTGTTGGCGTCCACTCACAGAGGTAGGGAGCAGATGTGAAGCTGCATCCTGGAAGGAGATGTCCGTTGTCGTAAAACTTGACCGATGTGGCCGCGTCGTCCAAGTCAGAGATGGATGGGGAAAGCAAGACGGTCGTGCCAGCTTCCACGAACGGCGGCACATCAACCGTCACCTCCGGCGGGGCACGCCATTCTGTCCAGTTCATGTCGATTTCGAACTGCGGATCACGAGCGCGACTCCCATACGCGACAAAACTTATTTTCGAGGTTGTCCCAGGAGTACCGACAAGCCTCGCGAAATCGATCGCGTTTGTCTGTAGTTCTGGCAACAGAAAAAATGCCCCATTGCCGTTGTTGATGTCGCCTTGATAGGTTGCCGCGGCAAATCCAAATACGTCGCCCGATATTCGATCTTGAACTCCAGCGGGATCTGCGGCGTCGGGATCATCCACTCCTGTTTCTTGTAGTTGATCCCCAGCAGACCCGCCCAACATATCCAGAGTGATTAGCAGGTGAGAATCGAATTCTGCCTGATGCGGACCATAAAAATGATTGGACGAGAGCGGCGTTTGGATAGTGCCCAAGGACGCCACGTGGTGCAAATTGGTCATTCGAATGCTGCCAAAGGTGATCAAGGTGGTTCCCTCGGCGGAGTGAAGACTCAAGGTCCCTCCCAGTAAGTCGC
Organism: uncultured Planctomycetales bacterium; assembly: GCA_965365045.1. Taxonomy (GTDB): domain Bacteria; phylum Planctomycetota; class Planctomycetia; order Pirellulales; family Pirellulaceae; genus CBDUAB01. The sequence continues at coordinate 838 of CBDUAB010000137.1, read as the reverse complement.
CGCCCAGCAAAGGCTCCGCGTCGGGAGTGAAGAGAACCTCAACGCCACCACGCCATCCAACCGTATAGCTCGGGGCTTGACCGAAAACGGCGGATTCGACAACGATAAGCAACGCAAATATTGCACGCGTCATTGGATTTTGCCACCAAATTGCTAAGCATCGTTCGAGAAATAACTGTCCGATTTCAAGTGAGCGGCACGGCGCTAGCCGCCGGTTTCTAGTGTGAAAACGTTCCCTTGCGGCACCGGTGGCTAGCGCCATTCCGCTCACTTATTTATCGAGCGGTCCTAAGTGCTAACGAATTGGCGATTTGTACGCTCGCGTGCCAACTTGATTTCATGACACGCCCGGACCGCCACGCCGGTCCATGTTTTTGATAGTCCGTTCTTGGTTTGTTGATGTGTGCCGAAACACGAATGGGCTTCGCATCATCGAAGAGAATGGTCTAGTACTCAACCTCGATCCCTTTAGCATTTGCAACTTCATAAATCGCATCGAAAGTCTTAGCGGCATCCCATGGTGCGTCAGGCGGCTCGTCACGAAACTCTCGATACGCTCGTTCGACGTTCATGTAGAGCCGTGCCGGTGCACGCCATTCGCCGTAGGGGCCGAACTCGATCCGCTTTGCCGCATCCAGTGACGTCAGGTTCTCGTCAAAGCACGTTCTCGACTCATCTCGAACGTATTGAAGGTACTGCTTCAACTCTTTGACTCCTTCGATTCCGCAGATCGGACCGTGTCCGGGCACAACGACCGCGGGACTCAACTCCGTAATCAGTTCGAGACATTTGAACCATTTGTCGTAGGAGCCCGTCCATCCCATCGGGGTGCATTGTC
>CBDUAB010000136.1:0-7311 GCA_965365045.1 uncultured Planctomycetales bacterium | reverse complement strand
CCGCCGTGTGTCTATCAGGTCCGCCCAACACTGGGCATTTGCTTTCGGTCGCCATGTTCTCTCCGATCGTGCACTGGGTGTTTTTCCAACCTTGTCTGTATACAGTGACCATGAATCCTTGGAAAGTGGTGATGTCCGCCAGCAATCACTGACGGGATTTTTGGCCAAGTCAACAGTATGCTAGGAGTCGGCGCGGAAACTCTCGACAATCGTACGTTTGATCGGGCGGATTTTGCTGATAATTTGGCGTCGGCCGAATGAGTGTCTCACGCGATGAGTTGATGGGGCACTCCGGCGTGCTTCAGATAACCTATCCCAAATTGCTCTCAGCCGTTGCGTATGTCAGCTCGCCCTAACGTTCCAAATTCGTCGTTTTTCGGTCTGTCTCACACAACACGACTTGTTCGGACGAGTACGGGCGTGCGACCGGCAAGGTCGAAGCTTTCGCTGGAGTGATTCCGTCCTAATCCTGACGTATTAGTTCGATTCCACTGATGATTGTCTTTCCGTTTGCGGCAGAGAGTTCGAGCGTCAAATCATTCTTGACTTCGATGCTCGAGAACTCTTTGACGGTTCCTCTCATCACGCCGCCGGCTTCGTCGGCAACGTCGAAATCGTGGACGACGTTTCGACCTTGGAGTTTGATGTCCTGCAACCGATGTTTCGGGCCAAGAGCCTCGGGCTCCGCGAAATAGAGGCGAACCAAATATTTTCCTGGTTTGAGATCCTTGATGACGAATCGCTCAAGGCCCTCGGCCATCGACGCACTGACCCACGGCCAGGCCTCAGCGCTTTGCATCCAAACGCTGTGTCGATAGCGATAATGCGTGGATGTCGTGGCCTCGATGTTGACATCAGGAGAGGGTCCGCCGACCGATGGATAGTCCAGCCAAAGTGTTCCGTCGCGCGTCATCCGATCGCCTGGTGCACCAAAGTTAATCCCAATGCGCTGAATCCTATTTGGTTCGATTTTACTTTCACCCCACGACGACCATTGCTCGTGGCTTTGTGGCATCGCGACCAGCGACATGGCAGTCGGCAGTGGATAGCTGCATGTGCAGCCATCGTAGTAGTAAGGCACATTCAATAAACCGCCGGATGGGATGACACTGTTGGTGCACCCGCTTCTGGGCCCACTTAGAAAGACCGTCCCGCTTTCGATCGTCTTGTCGTAATATGCCGCAGTACCGCTGCGGAGCGTATAGAAATCACCGTAGTCCACACCTCCATCACAGCCATAGGTTTTGGGAAATGCGCGCGGCTCTGTTTCACCCGTCAGTGGATTGATTCTTTGGCCCGCCACCAGGCGACCTGGATTCGTCGAGCTGGGTTGTCCCGGCAGCCGATACTGACTAGGTTCGAGGTTCGAGGGTGAACTCGGCTCTAGATTCATTCGCAAATCACGGCGTTCCGAATCATCCAGGACGCGGCCTGTGTAAATATCGGATAAGACGGGAGGCAGCAGCGGATAATCGATCTTGTTGCTCAGCTCGTACCGCGGCACGTGCCAATTCTTAGGTCTGGAAATCATTGTGTCGCCGTCGAAAACTGGCTGTGGCGATCGTTTGAAGTGAGCCAGTGTGTCGTCAAACCAGAGCACACCCAGCGGAAACCGTACCAACTGGTCTTCGCTGGCCGAAAAATCTCCCGAATATTGCGTTGCCCCTGGCAATGGACCCACGCGCCGAACCAAAGCGAGATTTGCAATACGCTTTGCCTCCAGCGAAAAGTTGCCTAGTTCAATCTTTTGCAGTGTGGCTTTGCTGATATGACCGCCCACAGCCATACCACCGTACGGACGAAGTGTCTGAAGCAGAGGTTGAAATGCGACGTCGGATTGCTCGCTGATCAGTGTTGTTGTGATATAGGGCGGCAAATTGAGTTTTCGCAAATCATCGTGAATGACGGCGGCTCGGATACCATACAAGCCCGCTTCGTCCAACGCGCTGCGCAGTTGTTGAATTCGATCGGGGTTGTCATCGAAAACGACGACGTGGTATTGGGATGATTTGATCAGTGCTTTGGTCAGCGCCCCATCCGACAAACCGACCACGATCGCTATTCCATGTCTGCTGGATGAACGCGCCACGACCGCCGTGGCTGTCGCTGTCGCGTCATCCGACGTTGCCAGACGGGTTGTCTTACTTTTCCATATCACTGGCGTCCGGGGAGCGGCCTGACTATTTTCGCGAAAACACAAGATGCGACCGTCGCGTGTCGTGACAAACAAGGCGTCATCGGCAACGACCATCGAATGGATTGTTCCATGGACGCCATCGCGTTTCTCATCGAACTTCAGCGTCGTGTTTGCGGTGCGGATTTCGCGGCTCAATCCTTCGACGCCGCCACTGCTGTAATTAACTTTGTCCTCGTGCTCGTGTCGATTGATGACTTCGTCAAACGTCAATAATCCCCGTCTGAGTGCGCGAGCCTTATCTGGATCGAGGGCCGCGAACCAACCGCCGGGATATCTTCCAGCCTTAGGTAATTCGAATTCAATCAATTCGCCCGTGCGCCGGTTCAACCTGGCCGGATAAGCAGTTGAGCATGGCACAATCAGCTCGTCGCCATTGATTAACAAGTATCCCTGGGGAGCCAAGCCACCAATCGCCTCCGTGTTATGGGGTTGCTGGCCGAACAGATAACCCAGGCGATCGTTGCGCCACAAGACGATTCCAGTATCCATTTCCATGGCGTAAACAAAGACGCCCTCGAAAGGCCATACACCTGCGGCGAAATAGACGTTGCCATCGGCGACAACGGGTCCGCCGCGAACGGGCCAAACGGAAATCAAGCGTTTGTTTCCGAGCAGGCGTCGCTGGCTGGGCACCGCGCGATGTTTCCAGCGAAGATTGCCAGTCGCTAGTTCGACGCAATACAAACATCCGTCGTCTGATCCGAAACAGACAAGGTCTCCCCAGATGGCTGGCGCGAACCGTACTGGTCCATCTGCATAAAAGCACCAAAGCTGTTTTCCGGTTTTCGTATCGTACGCTTTCACCGAATCGGTAAGGGAGGAAGCGATGAGCAGGTATCCATTTGCAACGACGGGCTCGTATCCCGCATCGAACTGCAAGCGGTCGTCATTGAACGCCGGTGTCAACTTTGGTAATTCGCGAATCCAAGCAAGAGACAGATTCTCTGAAAGACTGTCCTGCGTGACACCACGACGACCAGCATCGCAGCGGTACATCGGCCAATCATTTGCGGTCGCCGTTTCACAAACGGGCCGCCAGCATGAAATGACTGTGAGGCATAATAGGATGATACGTCTCATTGGTGTTCCACTCACAGATCGAAGCCATGCGTTCCTCCCCTGATTCTAGCACGAATAGGACGCGCTCGGACACGATCCTTATCCGCCATCCGAGCGGGGAATCGTCTCCGAGTTTGACAACCGTTATCGCGGTGGGGAGGTCGAGGAGGTCGACCGCCGCACGATAATACCGTGCGTTTGGCGACGGCGGTCGGGAAGTCTCCGTGCACTGGCAACGCCGCCAGACCTGTCGACATTTGGTACGCCTCGGCTGCGTAATCCTTGATTTTCGCGTCAACGCTAACCATAATTTGAGATACTACTGGAGGCATTTCTCAGGGTGAGGGTGATTCGATGAAATCAAATCAACAAAAGCCCGTCAAGGCAGCGTTGGAGCAGAAGCACCAACGCAGGAGAAAATCACGTAAGTCGGCCGCGCGTTGGCTCAGCTACGCCGCTGCCGGCGCGGCCACCATCGCTGCGGGGCAACACACGAATGCCGACGTGGTTATCAATAGCGGAAATATTGGGCCCGGAGATTTACCAATCGAATTTCCAGGCGAATTAGATTTGTCTATCCCTATCGATCTCGACAATGATGGTTCGTTTGATGTCAGCATTATCCACGACCACAGAATTAGCTATTACAACTTGGGAGGTGGGCAGGTAGTGGCCGACGGAACGATTTTGGGACACTACGCGTCATCTCTCGGAAATCAGGGTGAGGCGTGCACAAATACAAGTGTTTGCTACCATTACGCAATCCGTTTTACGAACTTGAGTAGCATCGGACCAGCTCGTGAAAGCATGACCAATGCACCCGACTATTTTTTGATAGATGGTCCCGGATTCCCTACGTACAGTGGGTGGGCCGAAGATCCGAGTGCTGGCTTCCTCGGTGTACGCTTCGAGATTAGTGGTAATACGCACTTCGGTTTTGTCGAAATCGAGATCGATACGGGTCCAAACGAACGCGATCAGCCAGGTAACATACCGACAATCTTGAGTTACGGTTATGAGTCCATTCCAAATAGCGAGATTGGTTTCACTCCGATAATGTCAGGTGATTTTGACATGGATGGTGAGTATACGTGTGGCGACATCGATCTGTTGTACGGCGAGATTTCCGCAGGTACACACGATCCGGCCTTCGACCTGACCAGTGACGCGTTGGTCAATGGAGACGATGTCGTTTCGTGGTTGGCGGAGGCTGGATCAGACAAGGGATACAGCGAGCCGATTCGCCCGGGCGACGCGGACCTGAACGGTGTGGTCAACGCGACCGATCTCAATGTATTAGGGCTGAATTGGCAGGCGACCGATGCAACGAGCTGGTGCCAAGCGGATTTCAACCATGATGCAAATGTCAACTCCGCGGACCTGAACGACATCGGTATCAATTGGCTGAGCGACATCACAGTGGCAGCAAACGCGACGGCATCCGTTCCGGAGCCGAATTCACTCGGCCTGATGGCCTTGGGAGCCACTGGGCTGCTGGGTCTGCGGCGTTTTCGCCGGTCCAAATCGGACAAAAGCAACCCTTGATTGAACACACGCGATGCCCGCCCCGACTCGCCCCAAAGTACTGCTGATCGGATGGGACGGAGCCGATTGGGAACACATTCAACCGCTGTTGGACGAGGGGGTAATGCCCCGGCTCGAGGGCATGATTGCCAATGGCGTGATGGGCAACATCGCCACGCTTTATCCCATCCTCAGCCCCATGCTTTGGAACTCGGTGGCGACCGGCAAACTGGCTGACCAGCACGGTATCTTGGGATTTATCGAGTCAGACATCCACAACGGAGGCGCACGTCCCTTTGCGAGTACATCCCGCAAAGTTAAGGCGCTTTGGAATATCCTCTCGCAGAACGGCCTGCGCAGCAACGTTGTCAATTGGTGGGCCAGTCATCCGGCTGAGCCAATTCATGGGGCCGTGGTCTCTAACTCGTTTGCACGTTCGGCATGGTCGCCGGAAGAGGGATGGCAACATCCGTCCGGTACTTTTCATCCCGCGGAACTTGGTAAATCGTTGTCGGGGCTGCGTGTGCACTTAACCGAGATCTCCCAACAAGAAATACTCCCTTTCATTCCCAAGGCCGCCGAGATCAACCAATCGCGGGACCGCAAACTGGAGACATTCTGCCATCAACTGGCACAGTGCGTTTCGGTTCAAGCGGCGGGTACTTGGTTGATGGAACACCAATCCTGGGACTTTACCGCGATCTACTACGAAGCGATCGACCATTTCTGCCACGCTTTCATGCCGCTTGCTCCGCCCAGGCTGCCGAGCATCGACGAGAAGCAATACGAAATATACAAGGACGTGATTCGTGGCGCGTATCGCTTCCACGACATGATGCTCGGGAGGCTTCTTTCATTGGCTGGGGAGGACACGTATGTCATCCTGTGCTCCGATCACGGTTTTCTAAGCGGCGCATACCGACCGAAATTCACACCGCGAGAACCTGCCGGGCCGGCGTATTGGCATCGACCACTCGGCATCCTTGCTATCCAGGGCCCTGGTATTCGCCAAGACAGTTTGGTTTTCGGTGCCAGTCTGCTCGACATCACGCCTACGATTCTGACGATGTTTGGCTTGCCCGTCGGCGAAGATATGCCAGGACGTGCGCTGCTGGATGCTTTTGAAGTAGCACCGCAGACGGAAACAATACCGAGTTGGGAATCCGTCGAAGGTGACTGCGGTCGGCATCCGCATGACGTCGTTGTCGACGGTCACGCCTCACGTCAACTGATGGACCAGTTCGTTGCCTTGGGATACATCGAGGATCCTGGAGACGATCGGGAACAGGCACAATGCAAAGCGGAGATCGAGATTCAATACAACCTGGCGCGCGTTTATCTTTCGACGGATCGTGCTGAACAGGCGCTTGCCATTTTTCGAAATCTTGCCGAGGCATCGCCCTGGGAGAATCGCTTTCTTTTGAATCTAGCACGGAGCTACTACGAATGCGGCTACTTCCGCCAAGCCGAAAGGGTCCTGCACGCTGCGTATCCAGACGAGACGAACCGTCCCGCCGTCGCGCTGGCAATGCAGGGGCGCGTCTTGGTGCGGCTCGGAAAGACCGACGAGGGACTCCGATTACTCCGACAGGCAGAGTCAAAACAGTCGACGTTGGCTGGGCTACATATTGAAATAGCGCGCACGTATCAAAGCCAACGGCAATGGACCGATTCGGAAAACGCTTGCCGGCAGGAGTTGGCATTGAATCCTAATTCCGCCGAGGCCCATGGTCTGCTGGCAGTAGCCCAGCTGCGCACTCGGCAATATGAAGCGGCTGTCGATTCAGCATTGACCGCGGTCACAATGAAACACTGGTACCCAAGGGCCCACTACATCCTGGGCGTCGCCGCGGCTCGACTAGGCTGGCACGAGCGGGCCGAACGGGCGCTGAACACGGCTGTCACGCTTCAACCGAGCCTGTCTGCCGCTCATCGCCTGCTCTCCCGACTCTATCGGCACATTCCGGAACAACATGACGCTGTCCGCCGGCACAACGAACTCGCCCAAGCGGGCAAGACGTCATTGCGTGCCGCCCATCGCCAGCTCGATGCAAGAGCCGAGCAGATGTTCGATCTGCCGGACATTCCACCTCCCCGGGAGCGATTGGAGAGAATCCTGGCCGAACGTCCACGTCGAAAGCTCAATGAAGACGAACACGATATCGCCACATCGGACAAGACGTTTGTTCTCGTATCTGGGTTGCCGCGGTCTGGCACGTCGCTAATGATGCAAATGCTTGAAGCCGGTGGCCTGCCGGCGATGACTGACGGTAAGCGAATCGCCGACGACGACAATCCACACGGTTATTACGAGTGGGATGCGATCAAGCAAATCGAAAAGCGACCCGAACTACTTGATGACGACGCCGTGAATGGCAAGGCAATCAAGGTGATCTCCACGTTGCTCCGCTCGTTGCCGAGCCAACATAGTTACAAGGTTTTGTTCATGATGCGGCCCGTAGTGGAAGTCGCCGCATCGCAAACGAGAATGATCCAGCGGAAAGGCGCCATCAAGGGTACGCTCGGCGGAC
>CBDUAB010000135.1:0-7322 GCA_965365045.1 uncultured Planctomycetales bacterium | reverse complement strand
CTGTGAAGCTCGTGTTGATAATGGCCCCGCCAGTGCCCGTTGCGCCGTCTTGACCTGGGACACCGTCGCCAGCGATGGCGTGATTGCCGATGAAAGTGCTATCGGCTACGTCGGCCGTGCTGCCACTGGTGTTGCTAATAGCGCCGCCCGAACTGGCAAAGGAGCCACCCACGGCCAAGTTTTCAGTGAACGCTGTGTTCTCAATGGAAACGCTCCCGCCGACTTCGTTGTCAATCGCGCCGCCGGTCGCGATGACGAAACCAATCGCCTGATTGCCAATGAGTTTGCTGTCGGCAACGTTGGCGGTCGCACCGAATAGGTTCGCGATACCGCCTCCAGTGGCCACGAAGCCCGTCGCCACGTTGCCCGCCAGCGTGCTGTCCTTGACGGTCAAGTTCGAGCCCAGGCCAATGTTCAGAACCGCGCCGCCGAAGCTATTGCCGTCGGCGTTGGGCACGGACTGATTGTTGACCAGCTCGACGGCCTTCAGGGTCACATGACCACCAGAATTCAGCAGTCCTCCGCCGGACTGGGCCAGGCCCTCGGTAATCGTGAGGTCAGAGATCGACACATGCAGTTCACTTCCAGGGCTGCCATTGACAACGTGGAACACCCGGCTCGTGCCACTGCCACTGACGCTCAACCGAAGCGCGCCGGAACCGACAATCTCGACGTCGTCGGAGATTAAAAGCTCCGTTCCTCCCAACGTGATTAGGTGCTCATCGGCCCCGAGATCAAACTCTATCTTTTGTTGACCGTCCAGTAAGTTGGCTATCTGCACGGCCTCACGCAAGGTAACAACATCGTCGTTCAGATTCAGCGTGTCCGCGCTGCTGTCCTCGGTGCTGTTAACGATAACACGACCCGTCACCGTCGTCGTGGCCAACTTGCCAAACACTTCAGCAACCTCCGTCGTGGGATGCACCAAATCCCAGAAGACGTACTCCTCCGGATTGGGTACGGGATTCGCGCTCGCGTTCGGAATGCCCAACCCACATTCGAGACAGAGCGGGTCAGTCAAGTTGGTGAAACCAAATGACGCCAGGACGGTCGGAGTGCTCGCCGCAAATGCGTCAAACTGAGAAATGGTAATGTCGAGTTCCGACTCCAAGGCGTTCAGTGCCGACGCCAGCTGCCCGTTGAACGCCGCCGCCTGTCCATTCAACACGTCTTGCAACACATCCGCATGAGGTGCGAGATCGGGCAAGATCCTCAGAACCGGCTCGTCGCCCAACCGACCGACATTTCGTACGAGGAAGTGCTCGCCCCCCGCCGTGGCCAAGTCCCTAATGTGGCTGACCAAGTTCTCAACCGGAGCCGCCGGATCTCCAAAGGGGTTTTGACGGATGTCGTTGGCTCCGGCTTGTATGACAAAGAGTTCATCGCCATCAGGTGTGTGGTTCTCCAAATAACCTTCGATCTTCACATCCGGCACTCCATCGCCGTTGATGTCGATCTCATCAATCTCAGAGCCGTTGATCTGTACACCGACATTGGGAGCGAACTCTGAAAAACCACCCCCCGTCGTTGCGCCCCCAACTGCGAAATTGTCGCCACCGAGGATACTGGGGGTAGCTCGCTCCAGGCCCAGCTCATCCGCTAGGTGGTCGACCCAGTTCGCCCCGTTTGTAAACCTGCCATTGAGATACGGAGGTGCCGGAAAGGTGTTGCCCGTTGCGACATATACGTTGCCGGCGTCTGAGTCACTAGCGCCAAAGACCACCAATTCCGAAATTGGCGACGCCGAAAACATCTCACGTGACTCAAGGGATTCCAAGCGTGGCGTGCGCCCAACCGGTCGTCTACGTGAACGTTGCGGGAAGAAGCGATTCGAAGTTTTTCCAACGGAATTTGATGACGAACGCGAGTGGAACAACATGATGTAGAGCCTCCCAAGCTGCGAGAAAGAAACTTGCAGGCCGCTACCGTTAGTGGCCTTTGTTTCAGGTTCTTGCGTGGTTCGTTTTTCGCGCAAGATTTCTGGCAAGAATCAGAGATTAACGGACGGTGTGCGACAGTCCGACGAAGAATAGCTTTCCGGGATGATTCGCCAATTGACCGTCTGGTCAGATGACATGCCGACGATAGCGAACGATCGCCACAGAACTCCTGTCGACTGTCCCAAGCTGCGTCTATCCAAGCGATTTCAACAATTCGGCGCACTCGCGTTCGACATCCGCCGCAGACTGATTTGGCTGATGAAACGTGACGACTTGGTGCAAAGCCTGTTTGAATTCCTTTCGCGCCTTGGCATATTCGCGATGCAGTTCGGTCGCATCCACTTTCCATTGCTGGGCGATCTCGCGAATCGGCAAGCCCTCGTGAAAACGCCTCCGCAGCAATTCCACGCGTTGCTCTGCCGCAGAGCCCGAATGCTTGGCATTCTCAGTCTGTTGTTGTGCGGCTTGCTGCAGAATTGACCTAGCCCAAGCACGATCGAAAACGCGCGAAAGATTCGTTTCATCAGCCTTGATCTGAGAGAAGTGCGCCTCGCCTGCTGGCTGCCGTGCCCACTCTTTTGCTCGGCGTTGTTCGCATCGCAGCGCGACGTTGCGGACGATGCCGTAGAGAAACGCCCGAAATCCACCGGCCCGCTGATGATCCGCTCGCTCCAGTGCGCCGCCTTGGCGGAAGCACTCCACAAAAGTTTCCTGAACGGCGTCGTCGATGTCATTCAGCAACAGTGAGTCTCGCCAGCGCGCGGCAAGGTAACGGCGGATGGTTGGGTCGTAGCGACAGGCGAATTCGTCGCGCTGTTTTGCCTCTCCGGCACCCGCCGCATGAATTAACGTCCAGCAGGTCATTTCAGAACTTCCCATCCGCGAATTATATCCTGTTGCAATACTCGACGCGATGCGAACGATGTATTTGACGATGGGCGACATGTCACGTCTCTCAACGGTGGGCGGCTTTCAGATGGAAGCTCCACGAGGGGTCGGTGTAAGACAGAGGGCACATGCGTATGGATCCGCGACATGGCATCCGGAAATGAAATGAACCCCGCGCTTTTGGCGGGGCTCACGCAGACCACTCTTCTCTTTTCCTAAAACCCACTCAGATTTGAGAATGTGAGCACGTTCCTGAAATTCTGTTGGGCAATGCCGCCAGCAACCAAAGGAGCTACGATGCCTTGTGCCATGCCGCTGCCGAACAGTTCGCTGGTAAGCAAGCATTGAAAGCTTCGTTGATCCGTTGCGTTGGCTGGTGGCAAGACGGGCGATCCCGCTTCGTACTGAATTCTGATCGGGCGGCGCTGATGTCCCTTGCCGTGATGCGTCTTCTCGATACTGTAGTCTCCATAGAGGAAAATGGTGCCAGCCGGCACTTCGATACCGGCAAACCCTTCATCCCCGCCGAGCGTGATCGGAGCGAACGTCAGCACGATCCAACCTCCGTCCTCCACGACCCAGCCCTCGGACGGTACACTCTCGTCAGAGACCGTATAGGCTCGGTAGTTGTTTGCGGGATTAAAGTACACCGGCGAGAAAAGTAAACTCGGGTCGCTGACGTCGATTCCGAACCGGCCCCAAAAAAACGTCGCGGCTTCTATGCCGTGCGCTGCGACTTCGTCGTCGGAACGGCCCATGACTCCCTTGTGAAAGAGGTCTACTGCGTCCTGCCCGAAGATAAACACTTCGTTTTCCGGTAATACGCCATTTGCCATGAAAACAAGATACTTAATGTAACCACGAGGTGTAGTGCTTTCGGCCGTGTCGTCTCCTACTGCTTTGCCCGCGGTAGCCGACAACAACAACAAGCTGCAAGACAACAATCCCAGCGTTCCCAGGGAGGCGACAAGTCTTTTGCGATTCATCTTTAGCTCACTTTCTTAATTGGGTAACAAGGAATCAAATAGCCGCTGAATTGGCGGCTGTATCAGGTTCAAAGGTGAGCGGTTTTTCGCACGAGAATTCTCGAAAGAATCGAAAACTTGCTTCGACGTGTCGGCAAGCCTTACAATGGGAATCCCGAACCGTTCCCGTGGAACTGGACGAAGTTGCGGCAACACGTTTGGCCGTTCAGGCGAAGGTAATGGGTCGCCGTCCTCGCTGTCCAACCAAATTCACTACACACCTGGTCCAGGAAGACGTGATTGACGACCAACACAAGGCAGATGACCCAATCGATGAGCATTCTGACACCGACAAGTGGGATGAGGGATTGGCAGCCGCTTTTGGACCGGACGCAACCGCCCCGCTCGCTGGCGCCCTGGAACCTGGCGCGGTCATCGATCGCTACAAACTGCTGCAAAACATTGGCGAAGGTGGATTCGGTCTCGTCTACATGGCCGAACAACAAGAACCCATCCGCCGACGGGTGGCACTGAAGATCATCAAGTTGGGGATGGATACGGCTCAGGTCGTTGGCCGCTTTGAGGCCGAGCGTCAGGCCTTAGCAATGATGGACCATCCCAACATCGCAAGGGTCCTCGACGCGGGCACGACCGACACTGGCCGCCCGTACTTCGTGATGGAGCTGGTGCGGGGCGTTCCGATCACCGAGTACTGCGACAAAAACCATCTCGCTCCCAGGCAGCGTTTAGAGCTGTTCGTGTCGGTGTGCCACGCTGTGCAGCATGCGCACCAGAAGGGCATCATTCATCGGGATATCAAACCCAGTAACGTGATGGTCACGCTCAACGACGGTAAGCCGGTGCCGAAAGTGATCGACTTTGGCGTAGCCAAAGCGACGCAGGCGCGGCTAACCGAGAAGACGGTCTTCACTCAGTACGGCCAGTTCATCGGTACACCGGCGTATATGAGTCCCGAGCAGGCGGAGATGAGCGGGCTGGATGTGGATACACGCAGTGACATCTACTCGCTGGGTGTGCTGCTTTATGAACTGTTGACGGGCAGCACGCCGATCGATCAACAGCGATTGCGGACCGTCGGTTACGCCGAGATACAACGGATCATTTGCGAAGAAGAGCCACCTACGCCCAGCTCGCGATTGAGCCACTCGGTTGAGACGGTTGCCTCAATCTCGGCGCAGCGTAGCACGGATCCTAAAAAGTTGGGACAACTTTTGCGAGGTGATTTGGACTGGATTGCAATGAAGGCGCTGGAAAAGGACCGCACGAGGCGATACGAAACGGCCGACGGATTCGCCGCGGATGTGCAGCGGTACTTGCATGACGAGCCGGTGGAGGCGAGCCCGCCGTCGGTAGCGTATCGAGCGCGAAAATTCATGCGCAGACATAAAGCGCTCCTCATTACAGTCGCGAGCGTTGCGGCGATGCTGATGATGAGCACCGTGGTGAGCTTGTGGTTTGCAATGCGGGCTTGGCAGGCGGAGGCTGAAGCGCGGGACAACGAGATCTTGGCCAAGCAGGAAAGCCAAGCAGCGGAAAATGCCAAAAGCACTGCACAGCTTTCCGAACAGAAAGCCCGTCGCCAGCTCTATGTGGCGGACATGAACCTGGCGGCTCATGCGTGGGACGCCGCTAACTTACAACGTGCACGCGATCTACTCGAACGATATCGCTCCGAACCACAGCTTCGAGAGCTAAGACAATTTGAATGGTATTGTCTCTGGCAACTTACCACTGGCGGCCCAAAATCTCTCTTGCACCCGGCCCCGGTATACGAAGTCAGCTTCACACCCAGTGGTAAGGAAGTTCTCACGAACCGGACTGCCGAGCCCGGCGCTTTGTTGCCGTCGGACATGGCACGAGCGTGGGACCTCGCTACGAGTCGCGAGATCGGCATCCCGGTGCGGTTACACGAAGGGATCGACCTCTGGCAACTCAGCCCGGACGGCCGAATCGTGGCCGCCTGCGAACAGGACGGACAGATCTGGATTCGAAACGTCGAATCGGCTGAGTCGATACGCATGCTTGCATCGATCAGCTCTCCCATAACCTCCCTTCAGTTTTCGCCTGATTCGCGGACGCTCGCTGCATGTACAGCGGATGCTACGATAGCGATTTGGGATGTTGCCAGCGGCACGCTTCACACGACCGAGAAGCTTCCCGATAACGGACCGCTCGTAGTGACGTTTTCCCCCGATGGAAAGACACTTGCGACCCGACCGAGTTCCTTCTCTTCAACGTGGCTTCATCTCCACGATGTGTCCACCGGTCAACGCTTACACGAGCTCACGGTCAGCCCGTGCTACCTATCGAGTGTGGCATTTTCGCCCGACGGCCGGACGCTGGCGGTGGGCGAGCGCGACAGCCATCTCGTGACATTGTTCGATGTAGCCACCGGCGAGAAGCGAATTTCGCTGTCCGGACACAGCGACGGAATTCACGCGGTTAAATTTTCGCCAGACGGCAAAGTCCTGGCTTCGTCGAGCAGCGATCTTTCGGTGCGGCTTTGGGATGTCCATAGCGGCGCCCTGCTGCATACGCTGCGCGGACACCGCGCCTGGAGGTGGCCAATTGCCTTCTCACCGGACGGCATGTTATTGGCTTCCGGCGGGATGGACAATACGGTAACGCTGTGGAACGCCAAGACGGGTCAACCGATGGGAGAGCCGCTCATAGGTCACTCGAACACGGTCTGGTCCCTAGCATTTTCTCCCAGTGGGCGCGAGTTGGCGTCGGCGAGTGCGGACGGTTCGGTCAGACTATGGAATGTCTCGATCGATCCGACTGCAAATCTGTTGACCGACCATACTGACTCGGTCAGCTCACTGGCGGTATCTGAAAACGGACTCTTGGCCACGGCCAGCCGAGACGGGACGGTCCGTCGCTGGAACTTGGAAACGCGCGAACCAATCGGAGAGCCGCTCGTGGGACACAAGCAGTCCGAGCATCACCTCATCGGCGTGGCGTTGTCTCCAGACGGCGCGCTGATGGCCCTGGCCGCGCCGAACGGAATCAAGCTCTGGCGCGCTCGTACGGGCTCACTCTGTTACCACCTCGATCAACAGCCCGCTCGATGTGTTGCGTTTTCTCCGGATGGTTTGGTCTTGGCCGTGGGAAGCGATGCGGGCGACAACACAATTACGCTCCGGGACGCAAAAACCGGCGACATCCGAAGTGTGCTGCGTGGCCATCGCGCAGCGGTGCGGGCCCTGGCATTTTCCCCCGATGGCCTATGGTTGGCCTCGTCAGGAATGGATCCAAGAATCATACTCTGGAACATCGAGACGGGTAAAGCGAGAGGCGAGCCACTTTTAGGCCACCACGAATCCGTCCGATCGCTGGCCTTTTCACCCGACGGCACAATCCTTGCATCCGCGGGAGATGCCACCGCAAGGTTGTGGAACGTAGAAACAGGTAATCCTCTGGCCGTTTTCGAGGGACACGCGAACTGGGTCTTCTCCGTCGCCTTCACCCCGGATGGAAAGACTCTGGCGTCGGGCAGCACTGACGG
>CBDUAB010000134.1:0-7337 GCA_965365045.1 uncultured Planctomycetales bacterium | reverse complement strand
CGAGCAGCTTTGTTCCCGCCGACGATGAACACGCCAAGCTACTGGAGCGCGTCCAGCATTGGGTCCGGCGCGGGCGACCCATACATATACGGTTGGGTTACGCACCGATGAAGAATCTCAATGCGGTCCGGCACAGCCGCGCGGACTGGGCTGAGTTCTTTGCCCTTTGTCATCTTTGTTCATGGCACAATAAGGTGCATGCCATCTATCCGCCTGGGCTGCGTATCAAGATCGTCTTTGACGACTCGACCATCGACATGGCGAATCGTCCCAGCCGCCATCATATGAAATCGTACATGTCCTCGATCACGCCGTTGATCCGGGCGATGAAATACGACTCCTTTATCGTTGGAACGATGCGGCAGTCCTCGTTTGCTTGGTTGTTCCATTTCGGCCTCTATCAGATCGCTGGCTACCGCGTTCGTCGTTGGGATCGGGATCCGGCCAACGCCGAAGCTCTTGCTCGGATGGATGAATTTGCCAGCCGCAACCTGCCGTTGCCAGAGGGGTTGGATGCGACGGAACAAGAGCGTTGTTGGCGCGAGGCGAGCCAGCGATACCGCATCTATTGGGAAGCGCTGCAGTTGAGTGGCCTTACCCGGATTGGCTCGAATATTGTCGCCATGTACCTGGATGGCTCCCAGCACCATATCCGTCAACCGGCCGCACTCCATCTGCGGACCCTGAGCAAGGAGCAAATCACCCAGCCATGGCAGGGTGAAGGGGCGCTACGTGACAACAACAAGGGCAAGCTCGTGCCGATTGTCTTCACGGCCGGTCGCGCCGCCAGGATGGAGGCCAGTGAGGTTTCTGGGCTCGATATCCTGCCTTTGGAAGGATTCGATTCCATCCGCGTTTGCTCGGAGACTTGCTAGTATCGGTTTCACGCTCGCGTGTCGGGCTATCGTGCATTTTTGCAAAGTGCGTTCCTGCACCCCGAGCGTGGCTGGCAACTGTCATCCAACGATTGATCGCGAAAGGAGACTTTAGGGTACGCACCATCGGCTGATGGCTGTATAACACGGCGGGTTGTACAATGAGGCCTCGCAGGATCCGCAACTCCCAAGATTGCAACCGAAGAGTCTTTGTGATGGAACTAATCAGGAGAAACAATCATGAAAAGGCGTGAATTCATAAGGGCCTCGGCGGTGGCCGTTGGTGCCACTGCTGCTACGACACCGTGGCTCACCCCAATCGGCAATTTGCGAGCGGCGGAGACCAACAACGCGGCCCACTGCGATCGCACTTACGCGTCGCCGGCGGCGGCGATGAGTGCTCCGCGGGAAACCGTAGCCTACATGCCGGCCATTTATGCCGGAACAAAAATTAAAAAACCAGATTACTTGGCGACGGTCGACGTCGATCCGTCTTCCAAATCATACGGGCAAGTGATTCATCGGTTGTCCATGCCCAATGTCGGTGATGAACTGCATCATTTTGGTTGGAACGCCTGCAGCAGTTGCCACCTCGACGCAACCAAGTCACGCCGTTTCTTAGTTTTGCCAGGGATTACCTCGAGCCGTATTCATATCGTCGATACCGAGAATCCACGCGCTCCGAGAATGCATAAAGTGATCGAAGCGGACGAGATTGCCAGCAAAACCAATCTGTCGGCACCCCATACGGTCCACTGTCTGGCTACCGGCCAGATTATGATTTCGATGCTCGGCGATGCCAAAGGCGAAGGTCCCGGCGGCTTCCTATTGCTGGATGATCAATTCGATATCGTGGGACGCTGGGCAGAGTCAACGAATGGGATGCACTTTAATTACGACTTTTGGTATCAGCCGCGACACAACGTCATGATCAGTAGTGAATGGGGATCCCCGAACACCGTTTCTCAAGGTTTTAACCCGGCCGCCGTACAGCAAGGCAAATACGGCCGTCATTTGCATTTTTGGGACTGGGAAAAACGCGAAATAGCACAATCGATCGACCTTGGCGAAACGGGTTTGATTCCCCTTGAAGTACGTTTTCATCACGACCCGGACAGCGTTCACGGTTTCGTCGGCGCCGCATTGAGCAGCACGATGTGGCATTGGCATCAAGCGGGTGACCAATGGCAAGCTGATAAGGTGATCTCGGTCGAACCGATCGAAAAAGAGGGTTGGCCGTTTCCAGTTCCTGGGCTGATAACCGATCTTGTCTTGTCGCTGGATGATCGCTGGCTGTATTTCTCGAATTGGTTGCACGGTGACTTGCGTCAGTATGATGTCAGCGATCCATCCTCACCCAAGCTGACAGGCCAAGTGTGGTTGGGAGGCGTACTGGGCAAACCATCCGCCAGTGGAAAGAAGCTCGGTGGTGGACCGCAAATGCTGCAGTTGAGCCTCGATGGCAAACGCCTCTATCTCACAAATTCGCTGTACAGCCCATGGGACAACCAGTTTTATCCGGAAATGGCAACGGAGGGTTCGTACTTGCTGCAACTGGATTGCAACACCGTAACGGGTGGCTTGACACTCAACGACGAATTCCATGTCGATTTTGGCAATGAGCCGAACGGTCCGGCCCGCGCGCACGAGATTCGCTTTCCGGGAGGAGACAGTACATCGGATATCTGGGTTTAACGAATGCGAGCTAACATGACTTATTCAGTTTCAATGCAACAAGGCAAGACGGCAAGCGGCAACCTCTACGCCTTCGTCATGTTGATGGTTTTGACCCTCCTAACGAAATCTTCCATGGCCGAAGAGCAACTTGGCGAGCATGGCTTTGCGCAGTCCGGAGACGTCCGGATTCATTACGTCACGGCTGGCAAAGGCCCTTTGCTGGTGATGATTCACGGATTTCCAGATTACTGGTTCACGTGGCGGGGCCAGATATCGGCCTTAGCAAAACACTTCCAAGTCGTTGCCATTGACCAACGTGGTTATAACAAGAGCGACCAACCAGAGGGCGTTGATAATTACACGATGGACAAGCTCGCTGGTGACGTCCGCGCTGTCATCAAACACTTTGATCAAGACAAAGCGGTCATCGTCGGACACGATTGGGGAGGTGCCGTGGCATGGACGTTTGCGATGTTCCAACCGCAGATGACGGAACGGCTGGTCATCTTGAACACACCCCATTTCAACGGTCTGCGGCGCGAATTGGCCAATAACCCACAACAGCAAAAAAACAGCGCTTATGCGCGCCGCTTTCAAGCTCCTGATGCCGCCGCTGCTTTGACTGCCGAAGGATTGGCAGGTTGGGTAACCGACGATCTGGCGCGGCCGAAATACGTCGCTGCGTTTAAGCGTTCATCGTTCGAAGCCATGTTGAATTACTACAAAGCCAATTATCCCCGCGAGCCTTACACGGAGCAGAGCGGTAATCTGCCAAAGGTCCAATGTCCGGTGCTCATGATCCATGGTCTGGACGACAAGGCGCTTTTGGCTACCGGGTTGAACAACACTTGGGAATGGGTCGCCAAAGAGCTGACAATCGTCACGATCCCGGATGCGGGACATTTCGTACAGCATGATCGACCCCAAATCGTAACGAACACGATTCTCAATTGGTTGATTCACTAGCTGCTTGGATCGAATTCAATACTCATATCTTGCCATCATCATAATTGCCCTTTGCGCAAGCCAAGGGCAACTGTGGACGCGTTACTCCGTTGTCCCTCGCTAGCGCGTCGTACTGGTGTGGACCGCATGAATTCACTTGTTTATCGCTTCTGGCGGCAAACATTCCCGCGTTTTTCCCAGGTTTGGCGTTCAATAATGCTCCGTGCGCGTCATACTGAGAAGATAGCTCCCGAGGGGCAGAGTCGATTCAATCGCGCGGACGTCTGCTTTGCGGCGGCTCACTACTAAACACGTCATCGTACCCACGGGGCGCGCTTCTTTTGACGCGGGATAGAGAAGGCATGGAGATATTGCGCCATGCCTGCGATCTACGAATTTGTTTCACAAGCGTTTTGCATGCCTGGGAAACCGGCGGTAGCCACTGACCTGCGCCGCGATGCGGCCGAATCCCATCGCCACATCATGGATGAAGTTGTTCAGGAGGACTCTCGGCGTGAAAAGAAGACCGTGAATCTGATCACGGATATTCTTGAAACGCGTTCGACTGCCGAGACCAGTATCTTGTGCCACCCTTTGCTCGTCGAAGCGCTTCATTCGATTGCCGATCGTCACGCGAGTCTAAAGCGTTGGCATTTGTTTCTTGCTAGTCCAAGTATGCTCGACATCGTGGCAACACCGGATACCGAATTCGGCAGCAGCCTGGGTAACATACTGTTTGCCCTGCAATTGCACGCAGTCGGTCATGATACCGAAGCTCGTCTTGTCGAGCTGGGCACGGACTTGTTCGGCCGCATCCGGTTTCCATTTAGCCCCTGGAACATCACGGTACAGCGATGCGCTCAAGGTGAGACGCGCGTCCTATCACGAAAGAGAATTGTGTTGACGTTGGAACCCGCACGCGTGCTTTGGTTTCTAGATGATGAACAGTCGAAGCCATTTCTGATTACGACTCGCAAGGATTGCGTGGCGTTGGTGACGGGCACACTAAATGATCTGGACCCACGTCAAGTTGCTTTTCCGCATCCGGGCATTCGACCCAGCATTCAGCGCACTATACCTTTGGGGCGGTCGGGAGTCAGCTACGATCCGATTTCATTTCAAGATTTCGACGCCCACGCTGGCATGACTGGGGCCGTAGTTGATGAAGTCCTTGCCGCCGTTGAGCTTCACTCGCCCGGCATCTATCGGGAGTTCTGCAACTATATGACGACGGTGCGCGGATTCGAGCTGCCGGCGGATGATTGTGGAACTGTCGGTTCCTTTTCGGATCCGACGTTGCCTGGTGTCATGAGTATCAACATTCCCTATAACAGCGACGACGAGCCGTGCATCAGCCCGTATTGTTTTACATGGTTTGGGCACGAACTGGCGCACACCAAGGTTTATTTCGCGGAAAGCATCGCGTATCAGCGCGGATGGCACTTTGCGACCAATCGAACCGAGCAAACCGAACTTCTGCCTCGCTATGGTCGACAGCTTCCTGTTCGAACCTTGATACAAGTTCCCTACGTGCATCTCTACGAATGGGTATTGCTGATGGATTTCATGGCTGGGGGTCTCCATCAGATTCCTTGGCGAATGGAAGGAGATCCAAAAGCGATAGGCGACGATTTGCAAAATGAAATCAAGGAATCATTTGATTGCATTGGACGTTGCGCGGATTTGACGTCGCTGGGTAAACTCACGATGTCTCACGTTCGAGATCTCTTTGACGAAGCAAGTGACCGCTGGCGTTTTCTAAAGAGTGCTTGAATCAACGCCCGGCAGTAACTACCCGGCTGCCGTACCGCCTTACGCAAGCATGGCTTTACGTTCGCAGTAAAGCACTCCTTTGATATCCTGGCGCGCGCGTTTTGAAGTTACACTAACGTATTAAGTTAACCGTAATTGGCGACAACAACGGTAGCCCGACGCGCGAGCGAGGGACACTACCGCATGACGTAACTTCGTGGAATGTTTAACCTAGTGCCCCTCGCTGGCGTGTTGGGCCACCGTGCATCATCGCGAAGTGCGTTCCTAAACGCAGGCTTTACTTGCTAGACTACGGACAGTCGATGCGTCAAACGTGCATAGCATGGTGGGGGGAATTCGAAGTGTTAACTCGCCGAAGTTTTCTGGCTGGAATCGCGGCTGCCACGACGAAGGCGACCTTGACGATGGCCGCCGAGACAACGTTCCCAGCGGGTCGCTATTTCGATATGCACACGCATTTAGGGCAGACTTGGAATAGCACACAAATGCTAACGGCTGAAGTGCTGCTGCGATGGATGGATGCCCATGACATTTCACAGGCCGTGGTGTTACCGCTAGTGAATCCAGAGGCGTCCAGTTATCCGCTCACGACCGAATTCGTATTGGCGGCGACGAAACCATTTCGGGATCGCTTGATTCCGTTCTGCTCGATCGACCCACGTACTTCATATAACGGTGGGCACAAGGGTTTGCTCGCGATGTTGCGGAAGTATATCGACGAGGGAGCAAAGGGATTTGGGGAAAGCAAGCCTGGTATCCCGTTTGATGATTCACGCAACATGGCGATCTTTGCCGCTTGCGGTGAAGTAGGATTACCCGTTCTGTTTCATCTCGACAACCAACGCAACACCGACAAGCCGGGGCTTCCTGGTTTGGAAAAGGTTCTGCAACAGAATCCGCGGACGAGTTTTATTGGGCATGGACCAGGTTGGTGGGCGTCGATTTCTGGTGCCGCGACCCAAGCCGAACTGGGTGGTTATCCGAAAGGCAAAACGGTACCGGGTGGAGCGATCGACCGGCTGATGGAGAAGTATGCGAACATCTACGGCGAGCTATCCGCGGGAAGCGGCGCGAATTCGATCAGCCGCGATCTTGAATTTGGCCGTGAATTCCTGATTCGTCGCCAGGACCGCATTATGTTCGGTACCGATTTCCTCTCGCCCGGTCAGCACGTTCCGCAGTTTGAGCTTTTCGAACAACAACTTGCTCTTCCAGCCGAAGTGGAAGAAAAGATCTGCCGTGGGAACGCGCGAAAGCTTTTGCAGTTATAGCCGACCTGGAGTCCCCGATGCGCGCGTGGTACAATGGGGACCAGCATTGACAATTACCTACCGTGCGTACGGTTCACCGAGGAGACGCGATGATGCGATACGGCTTTACTGTGGTCACGGTGGTGATCGCGATCTTGTCGACGAACGGTTGTTCAAAACCGAGTACCGAAGCGACGACGGATCCAGAAACTGCAAAACGCGACAGCCACGCCGACTACAAAGACATCTTGGGCACATGGCAAATCGTCTCGTCCGAATGGGATGGTGAGCCCTACGAGGAGGCGGTTGGAAACCGTTTCACATTCGAAGAAATCAGACTGCATGCCTGGATAAAGGACCTGGGCGGCGATCTCACTGTAGATTACGAAATCGATCCGACGAAAAATCCGAAACATTTCGATGTAAAAGTGGGGTTCGAGCCCAACCGCACGCACTTACGCGGCATCTACGAGCTAGATGGCGAAACGCTGCGGCTTTGCTTCCGTGAACGAGAGCGGCCGACGGAGTTCAAGACGACACAAGGTACTTTCGGGAGATTCCATGTCTTCGAACGAGCGGCGGAAAACGACACACGGTAGTTGGGCTCGAGTTCACGTTACGTAATAGACCCATGACCAACGACGCTCTATCTCGGCGTGATATCCTCCGACGCGCAGGCTGCGGGTTTGGTACTCTGGCATTGGCGGGACTATGCGCTGATCAAGCGCGCGCCGCTGCGGGCAATCCGTTGGCCGCCAAACCTCCGCTGCTGAGGCCGCGGGCCAACCGGGTGATATTCATTTTTATGCAAGGTGGC
>CBDUAB010000133.1:0-7344 GCA_965365045.1 uncultured Planctomycetales bacterium | reverse complement strand
GGTCATGAACACCGCGCACGCCTGCCGTGGCGACGATCGTTGCGTTGACCTCGTCGACGTCGATACCTTTGGGCGCGCTTTCCATGAGCACCGAAACAGCTTCGGCCAACAATCGCCACGATGCGTGCACAATCAAAATGGCGATGATCGCCGAAGCAACCGCGTCCGCCCAATTCCAACCGAAGGTGGCCACCAAAGCGCCGGCGATAATGGCACCCACGCTGCCTAACGCGTCGCTCAAGACGTGCAGCCAGGCACCATGCAAGTTCAGATTGTCGTGGCGGTCGCGATGCAAGATGGCCAAACAAGCTAAATTGACCAGCAGCCCGCCGACCGCAATGCCCATCATCATCTGACCATGAACGGTCGCCGGATTGCGGAGGCGATGGATCGCTTCGACGATGATATAGATGGAAACGGCGATCAATAGCGCGCCGTTAACCATTGCCGCTAGGATCTCCGCGCGGTGATAGCCAAACGTCCGCCGGGATGGCGAAGGCCGCTCGGCCATCCACATTGCAAAGAAACTCAGCGCGAGTGCGGCCACGTCGGAAAACATGTGCCCAGCATCGGCCAATAAAGCCAACGAATTGGCCAACCACCCGCCGATGAGTTCGGCGAACATGTAACCACCGGCCAACACGAGCGTGATTGCCAAGCGTCGTCGATTACGCGGGATACCGTGTCCGTGATCGTGATGATGATGGTGCGACATAAAGTCCATTTTAGGCGATCGGCAGATGAAAACTTACCCGCAGTGGCTGAAGCTGCCAGCTTCAGTTCCGATGCTGGCAGCGTCGCCCACGGGAATCTCTCACCTGCCGCTCGCCTTAGCCGTATGAAGGTCTAGCCAAGTTGCGAGGTTCGTCCCTTGCGCGCTCAACAAAAGCGGGGCATTCAATAAAGCGGCGCGCGACCTAATTGACGGCGAATCACCGCCCATTGTCCAGCGTGCATCAGCCAGTGGGCCCCCTGCATGTTGAATACGGCGCCGACATTCGGAGCATAGTCTCTCAGCGATTCCGGCGAAGGTTCATCGAGGTCTTCGTCCGACAATTTGTCGAGTGTCGCCAAAGTCGCGTCGCGCTGCTGGTTAAAGACACGCAACAGTTCTTCCTTGGAATCAAATGCCGCCGCGTCGTCGGACGTGGCTGTTTCCTTGGAATATCGCTCCGCGAAACCGTCCGGCAACGGCGGCATCGAGTCGGGCGCGACGCCTTCGACCATCATCCGTTCCGATGTAATCAGATGGCCAATCTGCCACTTGATATGATTGATCTCCGGGTGGGGACGGTGCATCATTTCCGCGTCCGTCAAATCCTTGAGGTAGTCCAAGCTAATCATCTGGGCGGTGCCGATTGACACTTTGATCGCGTCTCGCGCGTTCATCTTGATCTCCTTCGAAAATGGCTCAGGTGTTTCAAACTAACAAAGTAACAAATAGCCGAGCGTGATTTTTTCAGGCGACTGTTGGTAGTTGCGATGGACTTAGTGTGGACTGCTCGCTCCGCGAGCAGAAGCCGACTCGCGGAGCGAGTCGGCCACCTTGGTTACTAAGGTAGCATGAGATCACGCGTGGAATGAAAACAATCAATCGTTTGACGAACGGCAGTGTAATACTGCCGGAGCGTATCGCGATACTGGGCTGCGGCGGTGGTGAGCATGTCATGCGGCGAACTTCCGGGTTGCGGAAGCGGTAGTTCGATCAACGCCAGGTCACGTGGCTTGATGCGGTTGTGTGACGACGAGGTGCCAGATGTAAGCGTTTGAAGCTGGGATTGAACCAGATGGCTGCGCAGGATGAGCGCCAATTCCCACGGATCGACTGTTTCTTCTTGGCAGCGTAACACGGCGAACTCGGGCGAGCAGGCGACAGGACGCCCGAATTCGGGGACCACACAAATGCGAACGATGCGCGGGTTGATCCTCGATAGCAACACATCGTCGGTCTGGCAGCGCACGCAGGGTGACGTCGGCGCGTATGTGGAGGCTGCCTGCAAGTCAACAAAACCGTCGGGGCGGACATGAAGCACGCTAATAATCGCGCTGCCATCGCTGCCATTGACTCGCTGGTGATGATCCGGGTCGATAGCGACTGCGCTAGACAACGGTTTAATGAGGACCTGATCCGATTGCAAATTGCGCATCGCTGATAATGCACGCATGCGTTCCACGCGATAAAAACCGGCGTTCCAGCGTCCATTGAGCATTGCGTCTTCGGCAACCAAGGATACAGATGGCGATGTACCGAGCGACTCGCAGTGCGAATTTCTTGTTTGGCGGCGATCGGTATGGCGATAGATGTCCACGATCTCAAGCAATTGGTTGGTGCCCGCCTGCCGTTTTACGTTGGCACCCGCGCGCGACGAAACGCGAAATCCGATATCGTCAGCGGTTGCCATGAACACGGACCGCGACCGGTCGCGGTCCGTTTCGCTGGCGCGGCGCCGCAGGTAGACGACGCTTGTCTTGGTCCTTGTGCCGGCCTGCGCAAAGGTATCCGCCGGCAAATCAATGATGGCAACCAAGTCGGCCAACTCCAGCGCGGCCTTCCGAAAGGCCGCGGCAAAACCATCCGCGGCGACGACTTTGTCTGGTACCACAATCAACATCCGACCGCCATCGCGCAGCAGCGAAAGGTTACGATCCAACATCACGAACTCGGAGTCCAGCGAGCGTGGCAACGGTTGCCGTGACGCCAACCGTGTAAGAATCGGAAATCGTTGTTCGTCCGGCGCGGCAAGCAATTCGTCGCGTGAGAACGCAGCTCCAAATGGCGGATTCGTTAGGAGCAGATCGACTTTTCCCGTGACAGCGTCAAGCGTTGCTGGCGAAACTGAATTCCCCTGCTGTACCGTAGCTCTCGCGTCCGTAAACAGTTGTAAGTTGACTTTCGCTAACCGTACCATGCGATCGACTTTGTCTTGGCCAAACAACATGAGCTGATCGGCGAGCGGTCGAGAGTCCAGTCGTAACCGTCGCGCATGGCAGTACGCGGCGGCCAGGAATGAACCGACGCCGCAGGTTGGATCGGCAATCAAGAGTTCTCGCCGCGAGCCGCCCGCAGAGAAATCCTCAAGCATATCGCTGAGTCCGATGTCGACGATCGCCGCAACGACTTCGGGTGGAGTAAGGTACTGTGCGTCTTCCTTGCGATGCCGAAAGCTGTCTTGGACAAAGTGCCCAAAGGTTTCGTTCAACAGGTCAAATGACCAGCTCGAAGCTTCGTCGCTGGGAATGACAGGCAAAGCTTCCACGACAGGCACCAAAGCGCGGGCGAACTCGTCATCATCCGGATCGATTGTCAGCGCGAATTGGTTACCGAATGCCGAAAAGCTTTCACCGTCCTTTGAGCTCAATTCTTTGAACACTGCGTGCAAGGCGCCTGCCGTGCGCGAAGAGTCACCCGAGAGATTCTGAGCCAGTTCCCGCAGATAATCTAAAGACAGCCGCTGGCGATTGCATTTTGATGGGAAACGGCGGTCGAGCGTCTTGAGCACGAACAACTTGCATAGCTCGTCGAGCTTGGCGTTCGCATCATCAAAACGACCGATACGATGGAAGTCCTCACGCAGGATGCGTAACCGCTGATAAAAAACCTCGTACGGATCCGCAGCCACTTCTCTTTCCCTGGCATTCATTCGGTTTCTCAATTGGTGGAGTGTCCAGCGTGTCTTGATCGCATTTGAAATGTTTCAGCCAGTTAATCGGTATTTATTCTTGATATCCGGCGGCGGACGAACTGGCTGTATCCGTTCAGTTTGGAGGAAACAGGTGAAACGGAAAACGGGTAGTCATGGTTGAAAAGGGGGCGGCGGAAGCAAAGGGTCGCAGATAACACTTGATTCCAGTGGGGGGTTAGACTACCGTGTCTCTGAGGGGCTATTAAAGGTTTCAAGCATGGGACAGGGCATTTACCGCTGCGCGCTCACCGTTCTTTTGGCGCTTTTCTGTTGCGCTGCGCACGCCATTCAGATCAATGAAATCCGTATCGACCAACCGGGCACGGATTTGGATGAGTATTTCGAGTTGATTGGCGAACCAGGAGAATCACTCGATGGTCTGAGTTACCTAGTCATCGGCGACGGCGCCTCAGGCGGTTCTGGTGTCATTGAGGTGGAAATTTCGCTCGACGACCTATCCATTCCCGATGATGGATTCTTTTTAGCAGCCGAGCAGACATTCTCGCTCAAGGGCGCAATTCCTGACCTCATCACTTCATTGAACTTTGAGAACGGCGACAATCTGACGCATCTGTTGGTAAGTGGTCTCGATGAAGGGATACTAGGGACCGACTTTGATATTGAACCCGACGATGGAATCTTGGACGCGATGCCCTGGGGTTCCGTATTGGATGCAATCGGAATGATTGAATCGCTCGATCCCCCTACCGCGGGCGAGTTCTTCTACGGAGCTTCGTTGGGTTTTATCGACATCGGTCCAAGCGGAGGATTTGTGCCGTCACACATATTTCGTTCAGCGGATGAGGACAGCTCGTGGGTCATGGGCGAGTTTGACCCGGCTAACATTGTTGCTAGCGACACACCTGGTGAATCCAACACGGGTGAGGTGATGATGCCGGATCCGGCATGCGATTTGGATTTTAATGGAATGTGCGACGTCGATGACTTGGGTTTACTGACAGGTATTGGCGATCTCGATGTGGGTGTCGAAAGCGGCTTTCCGGTATTCTATGACATAAACGGTGACAATCGAGTTGACTTATTGGACGTCGATGAGTGGTTATTGATCGCGGCGGAAGAAAGTGGTTTTTCATCGACTTACTTGCTCGGCGACGCAAATCTGGACGGCACGGTAGACGTCCAAGATTTAAACGCCGTCGGTTTGAACTGGCTGCAGGCTGACAAAGAGTGGTCCGATGGCAACTTCAACGGTGACGGTATTGTCAACGTCGAAGATTTGAATAAGATCGGGCTCAACTGGCTGCAATCAGTTTCTTCTTCGCCAGCGGCGGCAGCTGTTCCGGAACCGGCGGCACTCGTGATGCTGATCCAGCTGGTGTTCCTTGGCGGGCTTGTGCGGCGTCAACGCATGGCCAGATAGTCATCGTCGCGTCGATTGACGGCGTGCCATTTGTCGCCGTGTCGCTTGTCGCCCTGCCGTTTGTCGCCGGGCTGCCGAGGTAGATCGCGATTCCTTGCCGATGGACAAGCCGATCCAACCGTCAGTTATCCGCAACTGCGTGACGTTGAGATCCGCCAATCGCTCGTCTTGGGCAAGCTCGGGTTTGATCAAATGAAACTTGCGGTTCCGCGACAAGACCTTGGTAAAGATCGCGCGCAAGCCAAACCTACGTCGTGTCCGACTCAGGCGAATGCCCCCATCGCGGCTAAAGTAAAGGTCGACACCGCTGCCGTCTGTTTGCTGAGGGCGATAATCGGCGTACACTTCGAAGTTTTTCCAAGCCGGCTCACCTTTGGGGCGTAATTCGGCGATGCGGAGCGTCAGGGTCACGGCTTCGTTGTCACACACGACTCGCACGGCACCTTCTTTGGCAAAGCGTATGCGTACTCCTGCCGGTATCTCTGGCGGGATCGTCGCTTCTTCCGATCCAAGCTTGGCCGCTATGTCCTGGTAGAGTTCTCGCAGTTCGGCTTCTCGGCCGTCGAGTCCTAGTTGTTCGACGAAATTATTTAATGCCGATTCATGGATTTGCACGCTCAAGTGGTTTTCACTATGGGCGCGTGGCCGAGCGGTGTATGCCGCCAGTTGGTGGCTGGAAGCCAGGCGGCCGCGAACGATCATTCGATCTTCGAGCGTTTTCATCTCCAGTGCCTGCGGCTGCAGGTCGAGCTGCCGCAACGGTTGAATTATCTTCTTTTCGAGTCGCAGTCGCGCTTGTGCTAATTCATCCTCAATCTGATTGTCAACCCGCGTTCGGGCTTCGTCTCTTACCCGATTGACGAAGATCCTTCGCGCGATCCCGGTTTGCTCCTGGTGCCGCTGACGCGCTTGGTTGCGCACGAAAGAACCGATGAACGGGAGGTGATCGTAGATAGTACGTAATCCCGTCAAGTTGCTATCGCCGGACGCAGTGGCTTGGGACCGTTCGAACCGTGGCCCTGACGAGTCCCACAAGATAGTTTTGCGGACGCTATAATTCGAACGGTTACGGCTGAATAGCGTTACAGGCCCCTTGGTGGCCGCTGTCTGCGCGGCCAATACTCCCCGAGCTTCGAACATCACTCGCAGGCGGCTACGGTCCGGCAATAGATTCACCAACAAACGCAGTCGTGTATTGCTGTGACCTTTGACCTGAGCGCCCAAGACCTGGTCCCGGATCGGGCTATTAAACTCGCGCACCGCGGGCACGAGTCGATTGAGCATCTCTTCGCTCACGGCAAAGCGTATGTTCGCATTGCGATAATGCTTGTCAAGCGATTGCGCCAACTGATTCTGGGACGGCAATGCCGACCAGCGGAGATCTCGCCAGTAGTTAGTGAGTTCACGGGCCGTGGCGGGTGTCGGTTGCTGTTCGAACCGTTCAAGTGCCGCCAGCAACTTTGTGTGAGAAACGGGATAAGTGGCCCACAGGCGTAGCTCCTGATTTAGCTGTATGACGGGCGGCGTTTCCAGGACGGATCGCTGCTGCACGCTCAAATTGGGATCGTGAAACCGATCGAGGGCCAGCTGCGCTAACTCGACACGCGCGGCTCCTTGAAAAGGGCCTTGGCCTTGAGCCGTCCGCTCGAGCTGGTTTAGCAGCAGATACTGTTCCCAGTCGTCAGCCGCAACAAAGTGGCTCAGTGATTGGCGAACGTCGGAGATCTTGGCCAACATCGTTTCACCGCGGATCGAACTGTAAACTTTCTGTGGCAGCCCGATTTGCTCAGCTTGTGAGGCGTCGTGCACGTTTTTCCACACATCTAGCCGGCGCTGCAGAGAGTAAGCCGCTTGTCGCAACGCCATCTGCTCGGACCGATGGGGCAATTCGTTGGTGAGTCGATCACTGCGGCCAATCAAAACGCGGAGCCTTTTGAAATGGATAGCGGCCGCGGGTGCTGCAAGCGTGTCGAGTTCCATTAAACTTGTCAGTTCACTGAGGACGTGGTTAGACCAGGTCTGAACCGGCGCGTTGGGGCTCAAGTTTTTAATTTGTTCTACCAAAGCGATCGACGGTGGCCACACTTTTGGCGCCGGCGCTACTTCGACAGGTTGAGTCTCGATGGGAAGAGCCGCGGCCGGTTTGGGGTCGACCGTTTGCGATTCGCGAGCTGGTTCTTTTTCAGGCGGAGGCTCTTTGGAAGGTGGTTCGTCGATAGGCAGCTCGTTAGAAGGCAATTCTCTAGCAGGTAGCTCTTGTTGAGATGGTTTCTCGGCAAG
>CBDUAB010000132.1:0-7364 GCA_965365045.1 uncultured Planctomycetales bacterium | reverse complement strand
TTTCCTGGATCACGGGGCCTGCCAGGCTATACGCCGGAATCGCGCAGGCCGAGTCACCCGAATGGACACCCGCTTCTTCGATGTGTTCCATAATGCCCATCACGACCACTTCCTCGCCGTCGGCGATAGCGTCCACGTCGACTTCGATGGCGTCTTCGAGAAAACGATCGATCAGGACAGGCTTCCCTTGAGCGACGACAAAGGCTTCGGCGACGAAGCGTTCAAACTGAGTGTGATCGTAGCAGATCTCCATCGCCCGGCCGCCCAACACAAAACTTGGCCTCACCAGGGCTGGAAAGCCGACGCGATTGGCTTCATCGCGTGCTTCGTTCATCGTGCGCGCAATGCCGTTGGCCGGCTGTTTGAGGTCAAGCTGGTGGAGCGTTTGTTGGAATTTCTCGCGATCCTCGGCTGCTTCGATCGTATCCACCGAAGTGCCAATGATCGGTACGCCGGCCGTGGCCAGCGCCCGTGCCAGGTTTAACGGAGTTTGCCCACCGAATTGGACGATCACGCCGTCCGGCTCGACGCGATCGCAGATGTTGAGTACATCTTCGGTTGTGAGCGGTTCAAAAAAGAGCAAGTCACTGGTGTCGTAATCCGTACTGACGGTTTCGGGGTTCGAGTTGACCATGATTGACTCGATGCCCATCTCGCGTAAGGCGTAACTTGCGTGGCAGCAGCAATAGTCGAATTCAATGCCCTGGCCGATGCGGTTCGGCCCGCCCCCTAGAATCATGATGCGCTTGCGACCCGGTTGTTTGGGCGGCGTTTCGTCTTCTTCCTCGTAAGTCGAATAGTAGTACGGTGTAAAAGCCTCAAATTCAGCGGCACATGTATCGACGGCTTTGAATACGGCGACAATTCCCCGTTGCTTGCGCACGTTGCGGACTTCGAGTTCGCTGGTTTCGAACAGCGTCGCCAATTGCCGATCGGAGTAACCCAGTTGTTTGGCCTGGCGCAGCAGTTCGTCGGAAATATCTTCCAGGCGGCCGGCTTCGGCCAGTACGTTCTCGAGTTCAACGATCTCGAGCAATTGGTCGAGAAACCACGGATCAATGGCCGTCAGCTCGTAGATTTCAGATATTGAGAATCCGCTTTTAAAGGCGTAGCGAAGGTACCACACGCGCTCGGCATTGGGCGTGGAGAGTTTGGCTTTTATCTCGCCGCGTTCCGGTTGCAAATCCGTTCCCCAGAGGTCGGCCCCATCGCAACCAAAGCCGAATCGGCCCACCTCCAGTCCACGTAGCGCCTTCTGAAACGATTCCTTAAAAGTCCGTCCAATCGCCATCGTTTCGCCGACGCTTTTCATCTGCGTTGTCAGGGTGGCGTCTGCCTCAGGGAATTTTTCAAATGCAAACCGGGGCAATTTCGTGACCACGTAATCAATGGTCGGTTCAAAGCAAGCTTTGGTCTTGCGAGTGATATCGTTGGGCAGTTCGTGGAGTCGGTAGCCAACGGCAAGCTTGGCGGCAATTTTGGCAATCGGAAAACCGGTGGCTTTCGAAGCCAGCGCGCTCGAACGGCTAACACGCGGATTCATTTCGATTACGATCATGCGACCATCTTGGGGATGAATCGCAAATTGGATGTTCGAGCCGCCCGTCTCGACACCGATCTCGCGAATCACGGCCAAACTCGCATCGCGCATCCGCTGGTATTCTTTGTCGGTCAGCGTTTGTGCCGGGGCTACGGTGATGGAGTCGCCCGTGTGAACGCCCATGGGATCAAAGTTTTCGATGGAGCAGATGATGACGACGTTGTCATCCAAGTCGCGCATCACCTCCATTTCGTATTCTTTCCAACCGATGATGGACTCTTCGATCAGAACTTCTGAAATCGGCGATTGATCCAAGCCGTCGCGGACGAGCGCGTCGAACGTGTCACGGTTGTAGGCAATCGACGAACCGCTGCCGCCCATGGTAAAGCTCGGCCGTACAACACAGGGCAAACCGATCTGCTGTACGACATTGCGGGCATCGTCAATCGTTCGTACCGTTTGGCCTCGACACACATTCAGCCCGATGCGGTTCATGGCTTCCTTGAATTGTTCGCGATCCTCGGCTTTGGCAATGACGGACGCCTTGGCGCCGATCATTTCGACACCGTATTCCTCGAGCACGCCTTCGCGATCCAGATCCATCGCGAGGTTGAGACCGGTTTGGCCACCAAGTGTCGGCAGCAGGGCATCGGGACGCTCGCGAGCAATAATCTTGGCCACTATTTCCCAGGTGAGAGGTTCGATGTACGTGCGATCCGCCATATTGGGATCGGTCATGATGGTAGCCGGATTAGAATTCACGAGCACCACCTTATAACCCTCTTCGCGCAGGGCTTTACAGGCCTGGGTGCCGGAATAATCGAACTCACAAGCTTGGCCAATGATGATTGGACCGGAGCCGATCAACAGGATGTTGTGGATGTCGTCGCGTCGTGGCACGTTTGTGTCGGCGGTCTAAAAGATTGCAGTGCAGAGGAACCAATCGGCAAACAGGCAACTCGCCGCACCCACCGATCCAAAACCCCAAGAGCGTAACATGTCACCGATCTTTCCTTCAAGGGCGGGCAAACAAGAATGGGGTGTCTGGGTGCAGGAACGCAGTACCGGAGGCCAGCCCGTGAAGAGTGCGGGTTGCCTCTTGTGGAATGTCCGAATTATCGTCACTGTGAAATCGTGCCAGCGACCTTATTTTTGTGGTGCGCCATCCAGTCACCAAAACTGCATCGAGCTGAGCCACATCGAAAATGAGCACATCACAGGCGGGCCGGTCGTGCCACGTAACGTGATGCAGACCCCAACAACTGGCTTTCGCTGTGGAATGTCGGCGACTTTGAAATCGAACTTATGCCTAAAAGCTCATCCATTCCGTCACACGCTTCGCCGAGTAATCTCGGCTATCGCATGCCAGCGGAGTGGGAACCGCATGAGGGGACATGGCTTTCCTGGCCCCACAACGCGGATACTTGGCCGGGCGGAGGATTGGATCGAGTATGCGACACATTTGCCCGCATCGTGACGGCTCTCGTCGATGGCGAGGAGGTTCACATCAACGTCAACGACGCCGCCCAGGAGCACTCGGTACGTCGCCGCTTGGGCGAACAGATAGAGCGTCGAACGATATTTCATCATTTTCCAACCAATGACGCCTGGTGTCGCGATTACGGAGCGCTCTTTGTACGTAATTTGGACCGTGACAGTCGAACACCGCCGCTCGTCGCGATTAATTGGGGATTCAACTCCTGGGGCGAAAAATATCCCCCATACGACCTCGATGACGTCGTCCCAATGCAGATGGCGCGTACTCTCGAGGTTCCCTGCGTCAGCGGAGGAATGATTCTAGAAGGGGGCTCGATCGATGTGAACGGTACCGGGCTGCTGTTGACGACGGAGAGTTGTTTACTCAATCCAAATCGCAATCCCGATTTGAGCCGGCAGCAGATCGAGCAACGTTTAGCGGCAATGTTGGGAGTTGAAGAAGTGCTCTGGTTGGCGGCTGGCATCGTCGGCGATGACACGGACGGTCATATTGACGACGTTGCTCGCTTCGTCTCCGCGCACACGGTTGTCACTGCCGTGGAGGACAATCCGCAAGATGCGAACTACGCCGTCCTCCAAGAGAATCTGCGGCGACTACAAAAGGTGCGTTGCCAGGAAGGAAAGTCGCTGCGCATCGTGACGTTGCCGATGCCATGCCCGGTTGGCGGAAACCATCGTATGCCGGCAAGCTACCTGAATTTCTATATGGCCAACAAGACCGTGCTAGTGCCGCAGTTTCGACAAGCGGCGGACGAAGAAGCGTTGCGCATCGTGACGGACTTGTTTCCCGAACGGCACATCATTGGGATCGACTGTGTGGAGCTAATTGGGGGTTTTGGGGCCATCCACTGCGTCACTCAGCAAATTCCCGCCACGGAATAGGCCGTTTTTTGGGGTGCAAAACGCGATTTTCCCGGTTCGGCGTTGATATTGGCTCACGGCGGATGAAGACGAACGAGGAAAACGCTATTCTGAGGGTAGCGCTTTGTCAGGCTCAAAAACTAGAATGGTGAAGGATTGTGGTGCGGCCGTCTCGGCTGCATTTTGCAGGCGCTCGCGCCCGCACCACAACAAACGTCAACCCCGAAATCAAGAATTGACAAAGCAGTAGGATCAACCCAATGAGTGACCAGCACCGAATCCGAGCAACCGCCACACCACTTTGATGCGTCTAAAACCGGCCGAAAACACGATTCGCAAATCCAACGATCTGCCTTGGTATTCTCCGCGTCCGTGGCACGGGATGACGTTCGGCGTCTGGACACGGTTGCTGGCAAATCACCGCTACCGCGTGTCACTGCCGCGCCTGCCGATGGCCGTGCTGATCACGATGTGCAGCACGTTCAACTCGTTTTCCCGTTGGCAATCCGAGGCAAGCTTTGGCCACAGCGCTGAACAGGTGCCCATAGAACACGATCCGATTTTTGTGATTGGGCATTGGCGGACGGGAACGACATTGATTCATGAGCTATTGGTCCAGGACCCACAATTCGGATTTCCCAATACATTTCAATGCATGGCGCCGCATCATTTTTTGCGCACGGAACGATACGTATCGTCACTGGCAAGTGTGTTGCTGCCGAAAAAGCGAGTTATGGACAATATGGCGTTTGGCTGGAATCGACCTCAGGAAGACGAATTTGCTCTCTGCAATCTTGGTCTCCCGTCACTTTACACATACTGGGCGTTTCCAAAAGGACAAGTGGATAACAAACGATGTCTGTCGCTTGATGCTTTGAATCCCGTTGAAAAACAATACTGGAAGGACACGTTTGAATGGTTTCTGCGTCGTGTTACCATGCAGGATCCTCGTCAGCTCGTGCTCAAATCGCCACCTCACACGGCCCGCTTGCGCACGATACTGGATCTTTTTCCGAACGCCAAATTTATTCATCTCGTGCGGAATCCCGCAAAGATCATTCCGTCGACTGTGCTGACTTGGGAAAGAATGTGCGTGGCCTGCGAATTGCAAAGCAGCCGGTCGCAAAGATTCGAAGACCAGGTGTTTGACAATTTCCGCGAGATGTATCAGGCCTATTGGCGGGACCGGTCTCTGTTAAGTGCGGATCAGATTTGTGACGTCCGTTACGAAGAATTGTCGGATGATCCGATCGGTCAGATGTCAAAAATCTATCGGACGTTGGGTTTGGTCGATTTTCAAAAAGTAAAACCTCAGCTTGAGGCTTATGTGGCGGGGACGCAAGGCTATCGTCGCAATCGGTTTAACGTCAACGAGCAACTGGAATCGCGCATCTTTGAGCACTGCCGTGAATACGCGGACAAGTACGGCTACGAGCCAGAATACACAACGCACGCAACTGAGCAGGCTCTAGATAGTCTGGCGTGATTTTTGAATGTTTGTGGTCAGTACCGTAGCTACGTTAAGTACATTTAGTGAATCAAAGCGGCTTCGACTGTGATACCAGGCCCAAACGCGATGGCCACGCACGGACGCGGTGCATCCGCCTGCCGCAATTGTCGCAAAATGAACAATACTGTCGGCGAAGACATATTTCCGAACTGCGCCAGCACTTCTTGCGACGCCGCGATCGCATCTTGTTTTAGGTCGGCGGCAGCCGCTACCGACGAGACAATTCTGGGTCCGCCCGGATGAATCGCCCACGAACCAATGTCTTCGATTGACAATCCGTGCCCATCGAGCCAAGCGTCGAGCCAGGGTCGGAGTTTTTCTTGGATCAGATTTGGCAGGTCGGTGGATAGGGTCATTTCAAATCCGTGATTGCCGACCCGCCATCCCATCAAATCACGTGATTCACCCAGTACCGTAGAGACATTATCCGCCACCCGCCACGCCTGCGGGGCGGCTCGATCCGCCGGCACCGCGACCAACGCCGCGGCACCGTCCGCGAACAGAGCGTTGGCAATCATTTTCTCGGCGTCCCACCCATAATACAAATGCAACGTGCACAACTCCGCGGCGCACAGCAGAACGCGGGCGGATTTGTCCGCAGCCAGAAATGCGCGGGCGGCACGTAGACCGTTCAACGCGGCATGGCATCCCATAAAACCAATGTGCGTGCGGGCGATGTGAGGCGATAATTCAAGCTCGTCAATCAAGGAAAAGTCAAATCCGGGCGCGCAAAATCCAGTGCAAGAGACGGTAATCAAATGTGTCATTGAGTTGGCGGGGATGTCCGCTAACTCGAGCGCTTCACGCGCGGCGCGAACCGCAATCGGCGGCAGCTCCTGCTCATATCGCCGCATTCGTTGCAACGTCGTCGGTCCCCGTTCACCACTACCGCGCATCGGGATGTGAAACGCATCATCGTTTGCCGGCGCACCGTTGGACATTTCACTCAGTACACTGTGTCGCTTACGCACACCGGATCGCCTGTATATCGCACGTAATGTGCGATCGTGTTTTTCAGTTTCAGCGCACATTTGTTGTGCGATGCTCAGCGCGAACTCTTGGTCTCCGTGATACGCGGGGACGGCGGTACCGATGCTGGCAATGGCGAGGCTCATGAGAGGATTTCCTTGGGAAGCGTATTCATCCGCCGCACAAACGGTTGCGCTAAGTTTGGAAAGCGCGCCAGGGTCGCGACCGCACCACTCACGAGCCACGGCGATCGCAACAGCAGGGCCAAACGAAAACACCGATTTTGCCGGCCGCGAATGGCGGTGTGGTAAGTGTCGCTCCAACTTGATTCCAATTCGGGACGCCATTTGTCGAGCGCCGCTAGCGCGAAGGGCACGACCAGCGTGGCGGAAACGATCGCCCAGGCCATGCCTTCGCCCGTAAATGGTTCGGCATAACCTGCCGCGTCGCCGATGGCAAACAGCCGGTGACAACTGACCCGTGAGGCGCGACGCGTCAAAGGCGCGGTACCTCGTAAAGCAGTAGTGTCAATCGAATCAATGCGTGGCAAGCCACTTTCGGAGATAATCGCTTCGATCGCCGGGGCCAATCCTCCCTGGCGGCGAACAAACTGCGGATCCAACGCGGCGCCCAAATTAAGCTCGTCGTTCTCAACACGTACGAGACCTACATATCCGTGGCGTGCGACGCCCATATGAATTGCACCGGCGCGATAACCGCGGTGATCGCAAGACGGTAAGACGGCTCCGGCACCGATGCGTGCGTGTGGTCGAGTTCGGTACTCGATTTCGGGTGTCTGTTCAAGCACATGACCACTTCCTCCATCGGCGACGATAACGATCTGCGACGCGACGGTCACTTCAACGGACCCTTGGCGCAACTGTACCATTCGTACGTCCTTCGTGGACGGCGCTAAGCTGGTATGGGTTTTAGGAAGGCTGGCTTGGGTTCCTGGCAGAAAATCGACTTGTGCGGAGATCGCCGCTT
>CBDUAB010000131.1:0-7408 GCA_965365045.1 uncultured Planctomycetales bacterium | reverse complement strand
GGTATCGCGATTCATGCGACTTCGGCTTATACTGCCAGTCGATCAATTACGCAGCCTAGCCTTGTTCCGGCGGAGCTAATCATATGTCAGTGGTGGAAACAGAAGCTATTCGCGTCAAGACAATCGACCATGTCACGATCGTGGTCGGAGACATCCAGCGCAGTACTGAGTTCTACACCAAAGTCCTGGGGATGCAACAAATCGAACGGCCCAACTTTGGCTTTCCCGGTGCTTGGTTCCAAGCGGGCAACACGCAGATTCATTTGGTCTTGCAGAGCGAAAAATCTGGCGGTGCGGGCGTTGGCGAATTCGATGGTTTGGATCCGTCGCTGGGTTTTCATTACGCTTTTGAAGTGGACGATTGCGGCGCGGCTGCCAAACGTTTGACTGAATTAGGACTTCAGATCGTCGTCGGCCCTCGTCAACGTCCAGACGGCGCACACCAGGTGTATGTTTACGATCCGGATGGACACCTGATCGAGCTGTGTTCGAATCCGTGACTCGAAATCATTTCTCGTTCAGATTCTTAATGAGAAACGCCCATTGATCGGCGATTTCCTCGATCAATTTCGACGTTGGCTTGCCCGCACCGTGTCCGGCGCGGGTTTCGATACGGATCAGCACCGGCGTTTCGCCTTCATGTGCGTGTTGGAGTGCCGCGGCGAATTTGAAACTGTGCCCCGGAACGACACGATCGTCAGTGTCCGCTGTCGTAACCATCGTCGCCGGATATTTGGTTCCCGGCTTTAGATTATGATAAGGGGAGTAGGCCAGTAGCGCTTTGAATTCCTCCGGATCCTCGGCGCTGCCGTAGTCGTCCACCCAATAGCGCCCGGAGGTGAATTTATGAAATCGTAACATGTCCATGACGCCGACGGCGGGCAGGCAGGCGCCGAATAGATCGGGACGTTGAGTCATGCAGGCGCCCACCAAAAGGCCACCGTTGCTACCACCCTGAATGGCCAGTCGGCCTGGCTCCGTGTAGTCGTTCTCGACCAACCATTCGGCTGCGGCAATAAAGTCGTCAAAGACGTTCTGCTTGTCCAGCTTGGTACCGGCCTGATGCCAATCTTCGCCGTATTCACCTCCGCCACGCAAATTGGGCATCGCAAAAACTCCACCCATCTCCATCCAGGCCAGCCGACTGATCGAAAAGCGCGGTGTAAGCGGAATGTTGAAGCCACCGTAACCGTACATCAGCGTCGGATTCGATCCGTCCAATACAAGGCCTTTGCGATGCGCGATGAACATCGGTATTCGCGTGCCGTCTTTGCTTTTAAAGAAAACTTGTTTTACTTCGTAGTCCGCCGGATCAAATTCGACGTCCGCACGACGCAAAAGCTGGCTTTCTCCGGTAGTCACGTCATACCGATAAGTGCTGGGCGGCGTGGCGAAACTGGAGAACGAATAGAACGTTTCCATGTCGTCTTGCCGGCCTGAAAATCCATCTCCTGAGCCGATCCCCGGGAACTCGACTTCACGAACGAAATTCCCCTCCCGATCAAAGATTCGGACTTGCG
Organism: uncultured Planctomycetales bacterium; assembly: GCA_965365045.1. GTDB lineage: Bacteria > Planctomycetota > Planctomycetia > Pirellulales > Pirellulaceae > CBDUAB01. Next base: position 5,888 of record CBDUAB010000131.1, on the reverse strand, counting down.
TCTTGGCATCCTCTAAATATTGGGCAAAGAAACGCCCGCCAACGTAATCCACATTTCGGAGCACGTTCTCGCCCGTCGGAATGATCTCCCGCCAGGCTTCTGGTTCGGGATGTGCCAGATCGATCGCAATCAATCGACGTTTGGGCGCGTCGAGATCCGTTAGGAAATAGAATGTGTCGTCGTCGCTCCCGATGAACGTGTATTCATCGTCGAAATGATCGATGATTTCCGTGGCGGACGCATACCGTTGGCGCAGATCGCGATACAACACTCGATTCTTGTCATCGGTGCCCTTAAAGACACTGATCACAAGGTAATGTCCGTCTTCAGTGACATCCGTGCCAAACATCAAGTCTGGGCGGCGGTAGACGACAACGTCATCTTTTTGAGGTGTCCCAAGCCGGTGATAGTAAATCGTTTGATTGTAGTTCAGCGCCTGGAACGTTTCGCCTTCACCTGGTTCGGGAAAGCGCGAATAGAAAAACCCTTCATCGTCGTTGGTCCAGGACACGCTGCCAAACTTGATCCAATTGATTTCGTCAGCCAAGACTTTGCCTGTAGCAATCTCCATCACACGCCAATTCTTCCAATCCGAGCCCGCGTCGGCGATGCCGTAGGCCAGATACTTGCCGGAATCACTAAAGGACATTCCCGACAATGCAACGGTGCCATCCGCGGACCATTTGTTGGGATCGATTAGGACGCTTGGCTCCGAGTCCAGCGTGTCCTGTTGATACAGCACATACTGATTCTGTAGCCCGTCGTTTTTGAGGAAGAAATAGCGTCCACCATGTTTTGTGGGCGAGCCGTACTTCTCAAAGTTCCACAATTCCGTGATCCGCTGTTCGATCTTCTCCCGCTCTGGAATCGCCTTGAGATAGGCAAAAGTAACCTCGTTCTGTGCCTCGACCCACTTGGCAACTTCGTCCGATTGGCGCACGTCGTCCTCGAGCCAACGATACGGATCAGCAACTTCGGTCCCATGAAAATCGTCGACTTGGCCGCCGCGCCGCGTGGCAGGATAAGTCAATTCGTTTGCGCTACCGAGTTGTGGCATAATGAAAAGACCTGCAATAACGAGACACACAAACCAATCACGAATCATAGCGAGACACCTAACCTTTCCATTGTTCGCGGCACGTACGCATTTGGAAAATGACTAAGGCCTAATGACTAATGAAATCCGAATTCCTAATGACGAATAAACATCGGTGTATTCCCGCGATTAACGCGAGGATTCCAAGGCTATAGTTCGAATCCTCTCGTTCGTGTTTTACCGTTCCTTAGGCATTGGTCATTAGTCATTCCTTAGTCCTTAGACATTAGTCATTCGCAACACGCGCCCCACCGCGGGCCTGACGGCCCCCGTTCGCCTATTCGCTATTCTGATGAAACTCCATTTCCCCATTTTCCGTACGCAAAATATATCGGAATTCCCAACAAAATGAATCCCACACCCGCGCGGGATTCGAGTGGGCTACTCATGTAAACTTGCGCCAAGAACCAAACATATACCGCTAAAAAAATCAACGGCACAACGGGATAGCCCCAAGTTCGATAAGGACGCTTAAGCTGCGGGAAGCGGATTCTCAATATGATCACGGCCAGTACGGCCAACATGTAAAAGACGCTCAGCGAGAAGATCAACAGGTTGGTAAGCAATTCAAAAACCGAGTCGTCTTTCAGGCTTTGTACGATGCGACGCAGCAGCAGCCAATCGATGCCGCCGGTCGCTATGCCGCGGGCCGCAAACTGGCCCATCGTAACGACGGCGATGAGTGATACGGCCATCAAGGACATAACCAAGATCGCCACGACGGGTGTACGGTAATTCGCATGCACGACACCGAGCGATCGAAAGAATACACCATCCCGTCCCATCGCAAATGTGATGCGCGGTGCTTGCAGAAGGTTGGTGTTGATAGCACCAAATGTGCTGCACATGATCACCACCGACACCGCGTCCTGGCCCGTCTTCCCCGCGAGCTTAAACAACATGCGTTCGGCCGCATGATCGCCAGCGGACTTCATTTCCGCCATCGACAGCACACTGTGGTAAGCGATATTGGCCGCTACGTAGAGCAGGATGAGCAGCCCAACTCCGACGAACAATGCGAGCGGGATGTTGCGTTGAGGCTCGCGAACTTCTTCCGCCAGCGGCGTGATTCCTTCCCAGCCATTGTAGGCCCACATCACGGCTAGCAGCACGGCGCCGATCTGTCCGGCCAGAGTCAGCGGCTGCGGCGGAACCGTCGAATGATAGTTGGCCGTGTCGATGTGCCAACCGACAAATGGAGCGAGCAATAATGGTGAAAGTGCCACCAGAGCCAGAAACATCGCCTTGACGATCGTGACAACCAACTGAACGCGGCCGCCCCAAAGCACTCCGATGATGTTGACCCATGCCATGCCCAGAATCAGAGCTGATGCCATCGTGAGCCGGGCAATTGCCGAAGCATCCCAGCCGAGTAACAACGTTAGCGATCCGATAAAGGCGACCGCGAGCGCACCCAACGCGGCAGGACGCGCAAGAAACAGTTCCGTCCAACCGTATAAAAAGGCAATAAGATTTCCGTACGCATGTCGCAAATAGACATACAACCCACCCGCGTGCGGCAACATCGTGGCGAGTTCCGCAAAGCAAAGTGCGCCCAGGATGCACAGCACGCCACCGAATACCCAGATGCCGATGATGAGTGAAAAACTGCCGCCGTCCGCGGCGATGTTTCCAGGTTTGAGAAAAATCCCTGAACCGATGACACTGCCAACCACTACGGCAATGGCCATCGAGGGACCAAGTGCCCGCCTTAGCGAAGGTTGATCCTTCGTGTCACCTGAATCAGATTGAGTGGCACGTGCGTCAGTCACTGAACGGCTAATGGAGTCATGAGAAGAATTCAGTATCGCTTAGTCGGTGCGCGGCAACGCGCGCCCCGGCCGTGCCCCGGTGTGCCGGCCATTATCCAGCACGACTTGGCCATTCACAATGACGTATTGAACGCCTTCGCTGTATTGAAAGGGCTCGGTATAGGTGGCACGGTCGATCACTTTTTGACCGTCAAAGACAGTTATGTCGGCCATGTACCCGGCCGCCAGCAAGCCTCGGTCGCGGAGGCCGATTTTTGCGGCGTTCATGGCGGTCATCTTGCGGACAGCGTCCTCCAGTCGCAGTAATTCCCGCTCGCGGACGTAGACACCCAACACGCGGGGAAATGTACCGAAGTTCCGCGGATGAGGATTTCCTCGGCGCAATGGGCCGTCGGTCGCATAGGCTGAACCGTCCGAGCCAACGGAACACCAAGGCTGTGAAAGCGCCAGATTCATATCCTCCTCCGTGTGATGTGCGTAGACCGCCCCGATCGAACCGCTTTCTTCGACAAGGAAATCAAACAGTTCATCCAGCAAATCCGCGTCCTCACGTCCCTGGGTTCGCAGCGACATGACCCGGTCCATAGTCAGGCCGCGGAATTGATTATTTCCACTCACCAAGATGCGGCTCCAATCTTCGCCGACCGCGGTGAAATGGTTGTACCAGCCCGGCAACTCACGTTTAATATCGCGTTTGATTTTGGTGCGCTCGTCGGGGTCCTGCAAACGCTCGAGCAGCTTGTCGCGGCCCCCTTCGTGCGCCCACGGCGGAATGATACTTACGAGATTATTGTTACCGCGCGTGTATGGATAAACATTGGCCTGGACGTTGATACCACGGCGGCGGGCATTGTCGATCAGCGCCACCACCTCGTTCATGCGGCCCCAGTATTTCTGATCCGCGATTTTTAGATGGATCACATCGACCGGCACGCCAGCACGTTCCCCGATCTCGATCGCTTCCTTCACCGAATCAAAGACGCCCGTTCCTTCATTGCGAATGTGGGTCGAGTAGATACCGCCAAACTGCGCGACGACTTTACACAGCTCAACAATGTCGTCGGTCGTGGCTAACGATCCTGGTGGCATCATCACTTGGCTAGATAGGCCCAAGGCGCCGTCTTCCATCGCTTCCTGGACCAGCTGTTTCATGCCATCGATCTGCGCGGGTGTGGGACGATCAAACGAATGTCCCATGACACATTGCCAGACATTGCCCAGGCCAACATACGACGCGACGTTCGTCGAACTACCGGCTTGCTCGATAAGTTCGAAATAGTCGCGCAACGTCGCCAATTGGAACGCTTTGCCATTGACGGTTTCCGTGCGCGGCGCAATCTTTCCTTGGAAGGGACCGACAGATCGTCCTTCTCCCAATACTTCGGTGGTCACGCCTTGGCGAATCTTGCTCTGCGCGTGTCCGTCTTCCAAGAGCAAATAATCTGAATGCGAATGAATGTCGATGAAGCCGGGGGACACGACGGAACCGGTGGCGTTGATCTCACGTTCTGCCTGCCCTTGCGCCACACGTCCAATCTTGGCGATGCGGTCTCCGCGGATCGCGACATCTCCTCGGAACCAAGGATTCCCCGAACCATCCACGATTTTGCCACCGCGGATTACCAAGTCGTACGGCTCTTGCACGGCTGCACTGGACAGCGTCGTGAATAAGGCGAAGTAGCTCAAGGCAAACAAGAACTGACGCGGGTAGGCGGACATTGGTTTCGTTTCTATTGATGGAGATATCGGGGTCAACATACCCACGGCATTATGCCGCAGACCGTCATCCTGAGGGAGCGACAGCGCCCAAACGCCAAAAACTACGTTTCATCGTGTTCCAGCGTTACTTCTTCACCCATTTCAGACAAAAGCTCCTCGATGGCATGGTCGAGCCGTTCGTCGTGTGCGTTCTTAAAGCGAATGACACCATTTCCATCGAGCAAATAAAGCGTCGGCCAGCCATGCACATTCCAGCGTGTAGCGATGGGACCATTGGTGCTGCCTCCATCCCACCAACTGCGCCAAGTGATGTCTTTTTTCTCCATGACCTCCTTGAGCTTTTCCTGACTTCCGTCGCTGTTCACGCCCAAGATAACAAAAGATTTTCCCGCCAACTGACTAACGAGCGACCGCTCGTGGGGGTACATCGCCCGGCAAGGAGGTCACCAGTCGCCCCAAAAGTCCAGCAATACAACCTTGCCTCGGTAGTCACTCAGTCTGAAGGTCTCGCCGCCGGCGTCTTCTCCCTCGATTTCCGGCGCTTCCTTGCCGACGGTCAAGTGCTGTATCTCAAACAACTCGGCGTCCGCCAAGTCGCCTAACTTCCGCCCGGAAGGTAATTCGACATCCGCGAACTCCTGCTTGACGCGTTCCAACAATACGAGGATCTGCTGCTCGGTCGCTGCAGAATCGAGTTGATCGATGAGGGCAAACTCTTCAGGATCGAATAACGTCTGAAGCCGCTCCCGATTTGATTCATCGGACATCATTTCCTTTAGATTGCCGAGCGACTTGAGCTGTTGCGCCAATGAAAAGCAAGCGATACCTCGTGTACTTTCGTCCGGATTCGTGGACAGTATTGCCTGTAGAAATGTCCGCGCTTGAAACGACGGATTTGCACGAGATAAGCCGAGACACACCGAGAACATATCAACATCTTCAACATGATCTTGCGTGAGCTGTTCGATAGCCGCGTTGCTGAGCACATAGCTCGGGGAGTATTCGATCGCCCATATCAAAGCCTGTCTGGCTGCGTCGGTCTGGCGATTCTGCTCGGCAAGCTCCATGAAACGATTGGCGAACGCTTCATTATCGGGGTACTTTTCGGCGTGTATTCTCTGACGCTCTTCGTTCGTGCCAGCCTTTTCGGAGGCCGATCGATAATCTTGCATCGCCTGTTCGTGTTCCGCGACGAGTTGCAGGTACGGTGATTTCGGATCGTCGCCAAGCGCAACTTCCGCTTTTTGCTCAGACCATTCAGGGATGCGCTGCTCCCTTTCGACCAGCGGCTCCCCTTCGAC
>CBDUAB010000130.1:0-7440 GCA_965365045.1 uncultured Planctomycetales bacterium | reverse complement strand
GCGAACCGAGTCTTGGTCACGCAAATGACTCAGTGCATGAAGAGCTGCAACGACAACGGAGACGTCTGCCGAGTTGACTTGCTCAAGTAAGAAATCAATCGCCTCCTTGTATTGCAGTAGCGCCAGCGCGGTAAACATAATGCGACGTTCTTCGGCGTCGCTGGCGAGCTGCGCGCGTTGCTTCAACGGTGCAAACGCCTCCGTGTGCCGTGATGTTCCCAAGGCAATGGCTGTTTCCAGACGCCGATCCAGATTCGCATCGTTCAAGTACGGTACTGCCAATGGCACGGCATCGGCGCCGCCAATCTCGAGAAAACTCAAGACGCACTCGCCCAAGACTTGGGCATTCTTGTCCCCCTGGCGAACTTTGAGCCGCAACAGGAACTTGGCAGCATCTTGATTGGTGGTGGCCAAGGCGCGCGCGGCGCCGGCGCGGCAAGCCGCTTCGCTGTCGGCCAGCAAATCCACCAACGCAGGCAAAGCTCGACGGCTGCCCATCTCGACCAAGGCAAAGGCCGCGTGGACGCGCAACTCAGCCGCGGCATCGACCGAACCGCCGAAAACAGGTTCGAGTTGTCGATATCGCGTTGCCTGTGTGAAAAAACCTTCCTCATCGAAACCCTCCGCACCACAAACCTTTGCATCGAAGACCTCTTCTCCGAAGACCTCTGCTCCGAAGACCTCTGCACCGAAGACCTCTGCTTCGAAGACCTCTGCTTCGAAGACAATGTCATCGAAATCAATTCGACGTAATGCGTCGATGATTGCCGTCTTGGCGGGACAGCCTGGATCGACCTTCTCCGGTTTTTCCAAGAATCGTTTGTAGGCTGAAAGCAATGCGGCGGCCAATTCGCCACACTGCGACTTCGCCGCCACGTCGACAGACAGTATGGCCGCACGCTGGACGACGCGGTAGCTACGATGTCTTAGTGCCCGTAGCACAAGTTCGGCGTTGGCAGGATCGTCTGGCCGGTCGGTGCAACGGCGGAGGTCGGACAGCTCGTCGTCTACGGAACGTGACATGGTTTCTTGCTCAAATCTTCCCGATAGTGTGCGAACCCACCCTGGCCGCCGGTGTCCGTTCTCTCCGGGATCCGACTGAACGTGGAGCTTGACCGGAAATCCATGTCGGACTACACTACCATCAGAGGTAAAGAATAGATATGTACACAGCGGTTATTCAAAACGAACTTCTAGGTCGATTATTGCTAGCCCTATGGGTGACCTAGGGGTTGTTGCTGTGCCATGACAAAAACCAGCTTACCCCGGCATCCGATGAGGATTTCGGGGTTTTTTTGTTGATGATCGAAGATGACTTGTTTGTTAATCATTGATGAGCGATCGGCCCGTGAACGATGTCGTTGTTCGGACCGATCATCGAGGGCGTTGTTGTTACTTCCCGGGCCGGCGTTTCGGCCGGCCGACGGAATTGGGCGCCTCGCTTCGTAGTGAGGCGTAATGCGGCAACATAGACCCACGAATAATTGGAATCGATTCAATGGTAGACAAACGCATCATCAGAATTTTTGACACCACACTGCGCGACGGCGAACAATCGCCAGGCGCTAGTATGAATCTGGAGGAGAAGCTCAAAATCGCCCACGTCTTGGTTGATCTGGGCGTGGACATTATCGAAGCCGGCTTTCCGATCGCGTCTCCCGGTGACTTTGCCGCGGTCAAGGAAATATCGAGCAAGGTGCGCGGTGCGACGATTTGCGGCTTGGCACGCTGTAACGAAAAAGACATTGATCGCGCGTGGGAAGCTCTTAAAGAAGCCGAGCGAGCCCGAATTCACGTGTTTCTGGCCACCAGTGCGATTCATCGCGAGTTCAAACTCAAGATGTCGCGCGACGAGATTGTGCAGCGCGCCGTCGAAGGTGTACGGCGCGCCGTTGGCTATTGCGACGACGTCGAGTTCTCTCCCGAAGATGCCGCGCGCACTGAGTTCGAGTTTCTCTGTCAAGTTGTCGAAGCGGCTATTGAAGCCGGCGCGACAACGATCAATATCCCGGACACGGTGGGATATGCCACGCCACAGCATTTTGGTGGAGTGATTCGACGCCTGATCGAAACCGTACCCAATGCCGATCGTGCCACGATCAGCGTGCATTGCCATGACGATCTGGGATTGGCAGTAGCCAATAGCCTGGCGGCCGTTGAGAACGGTGCCGGTCAGATCGAATGCACCATCAACGGTATCGGCGAGCGTGCCGGGAATTGTTCATTGGAAGAAGTCGTCATGGCGATGCGTACACGCTGCGACGTTTATCATGCGGATTCGAATGTGAATTCGAATCGTCTCGTGCCCACCAGTCGTCTGGTCGCCGGTATCACGGGCATTACCGTGCAACGCAATAAGGCGATTGTGGGCCGCAACGCGTTTGCGCACGAAGCGGGCATCCACCAGGACGGTATGCTCAAAGAACGCACGACCTACGAAATCATGCGTCCGGAGGACGTAGGTTTTGAGAAGACAGACCTGGTTTTGGGTAAACATAGTGGCCGGGCGGCACTGGCCGATCGGGCCAAGATGTTAGGATTTCATTTGACGGCCGAGCAGCTTCAGGAAGTGTTTATCCGCTTTAAGGAGCTGGCCGACAAGAAAAAAGAAATCTATGACGGTGACATTGCCGCCCTGATCAAACAACAGATTCACAAGGTCAAGGACGCCGAGTGGCAGCTCGTTTCGTTCGAAGTAACCTCGGGCAGCGAAATCGAGCCCAGGTGCCGGCTGACACTGCGCCGCGGAGACGAAGAACGAACCGAAGATGTCACCGTGGGTGATGGTCCCGTTGATGCTGCCTTTTTGGCAACGGAAAAGATAACGGGTGTCGAGCTGAAATGTAAGGACTTTCAAGTCCGCAGTGCCACATTGGGCCGTGACGCTCAGGGCGACGTGTCCATCGAGATCGAGCACAATGGTCAGACATACCGCGGACGTGGGTTCTCGACGGACACGGTTGAGGCCACCATCCGCGCGATTTTGAATGCCGTCAATCAGATCATCGCCAATCGCACAACGACTTGAAACGTCTAAGCGAATCGTCTGACGATTTTCAAAAATGGGGATGTCGCACGGGGCATCCCCATTTTTCTATTTAGCGGCGAACGCCAGCCAATAAAAAATCCCGCCAGTTACGGCCGTCAACGTCAACCCCGCGGCTGCAATCTTGCCCCACAACCGATGCGCCTGGCTGTGTTCGGATGGTTGTGGTGGACGCGGAAAACCGCGCCAGGCGCGCACGATCACCACCGCCCAAATGAATGGCGTGGGAATGGCAAACAGCAGGTGAACGACTAACCAATAGTCGATCAAATCGTTCCAACTCCCGTCACGCCAGAACGGTGATTCGGCTGCCAAATGTCGCCATCCGTGAATCCGAATCTCCAGCTCAAATGCCGTCACGGTGATCAACAGAACGATCGCGATTGTGGTCTGAACCGCCTTGTGAATCCGAAACCTCCGGCCCTTGTACACCAGCCAAATGCTGATCCACATCACCGGGACGACGAGAAACATAGCAGTGAATACGAGGTCTAAGATCAAGGACCCGCGGGTCCCCAGAAAGCCTGGCACTTGTTTCCTTCCAACCTAGAGATCGGTCGATGTCAAAGACGATCGATTGTAGGGATTGTAACGCGTCTGAACAGCAGTCACATCATCGGCCAAAAGCCGCAAAAGACCTCTATTGCCAAAGTTGATTGAAACACGGGCTTCATTCAATCCGATCATAACGATGATAGGAGTCTGCGCGCGGCAGGAGTGATTAGCCCTGCAAACAAGAATCACAGGCTTGTTTTAAGCCAATTCTTAGTTCGACTGTTTGAATTAGGCCGCGACGGCCTCTTCAGTTATGCCGCAGCCAGCTAGTTCTGTCCTGTAGCCGTGGAGTTGTTATGTTTTTTCGTCGCGTGATCTCGCTGGTCGTAGCATGCACTGTGGGAACTTACTGCTCGTACCTACGTGCGGACGGTTTCTGGGATTTGCAGACGCTCGCTGATGACGCAAGTTACGCACAAGCACCGGCGTATTACGTACCCACACATAACGCGCAAGAATCTAACGCGCCGACTAACCACATGCCTGCAATCAATGCACCCATGTATAAGGGGACGGCATTTCCACCACCCGCATTCATGAAGCGTCCTGTCGCCAATCCGGAACCAATCAAATCTGTCGACCATTGGAAATCCTACGAATCGGTTCAAGCAGCGTCCATTAACGGCATGGTAAACAGATCTGGTGACGTTCCCATGCCACCCGCTTCCAAGTCTCCAGCGTACACGCAGCAATACAATTCGGCGCCGACGCGACTGCCAGCAGCTTCCCGTCAATTGGCAGCTGCGGCACCGACTCAACTGGGGCCGGCCTTCCCGGAGCCGCCGCCTGCTTCTCCGGCACGAGCGCCTGCTTACCCGGCACAAGCGCCTTCGCACCCAACACCAGCGCCTGTTTACTCGGCACAAGCATCCGGTTTCGCACCGCGCGTGTCCCCCTTTCCAGCGCCGGAGACGCCAGGCGATGACACGCCATCCTCAGCGAGCGGTGCCGCGATAGCCAGCTTAGATGGAAAGGCGCTGGCCAGCGCGATCTACGGCGTAGGCACGCATGATGTAATCCAACATGAGCGTGTTTTTCAACCCGTCGTCGGGAATAGTTGTTGGGGTCAGCAACCGATTGGACAAAGACTCGGTCGGATGTACGGTGGGGTCGAATACTTACATTGGTGGACGCGCGGACAGCGATTGCCGGTTTTGGTCACGTCTAGCCTAGCAGGAACACCAGATTTCGAAGCGGGTGTATGGGGATTTCCGACAACGGAAATCCTATACGGCGGAGATCGAATCGACGCGGATGATAGCCCCGGGGGCCGATTTTACCTGGGCATCAATCTGGACTGCGACGGTTGCAGTCAAATCGAGGCCGAGTACTTCCTACTGGATAGAGGAAACTTCAACTTTGCGGTCGCGTCACCTGTTGATTACACGATCATCGCGCGTCCGTTTTACAATACTTTTTTGGGTCAAGAGGACGCGGAGCTGGTCGGCTATCCGGGGATCGTTGACGGAGCCGTATCCGTCCGCGGCAGGACCAACTTTGACGGTTTTGGAGTATGGTATCGGCACAACTTACTCAATGTTCAACCCACAAGAGTGCCTGCCGCGTGTGATCTATGGGGGCCTTCTGTCTGCGGTCCAGGCATGATGTGTAGCAATCCCAGCCTATGTGGAGCGGCTGATTGTGGCGCCGATTGTGGTTGCGCCACACGGCGACTGGATTTGATCATGGGATACCGTCGTCTCGACCTCGACGAGAATTTATGGATTGATGAGCTTTTGACGTCGACCGACCCAAGTGGACCGATTCCACAGGGAACGACTCTGGACATCCAAGATCGATTTCGCACGAAAAACGAATTCAATGGTGGCGATTTTGGATTGGATTGGGAATGGTCCAAAGGCTGTTGGGGCGTTGGTGCTTTGTTCAAATGTGCTATCGGAAACGTTAGGCAGCGTGTTCGCGTCGATGGATCGACAGCCGTATTTCCACCCGCTGGCGCTTCGGCATTCAATGACGGGGGACTTTTGGCGCTCGATTCGAACAGCGGTAACTACGAAAGAGATGAGTTCACAGTCATTCCCGAGGTTGGCCTGGATGCACACTATCAATTAAGTTGCAACGTTCGCCTCACGGTCGGTTATACGCTGATATACTTTGCCAATGTATTGCGGCCTGGCGATCAGATTGACACGAATGTCGATCCACAACAGCTACCGCCGCCACTGATCACGAACGGCAGGTTTCCCGAGCTCAAATTCTATGAAGATGATTTTTGGGCGCAAGGGCTACGACTGGGAGCTGAATTCGCTTTTTAACAAAACCTCAAGAACCGGCTGCAATTCGCTTGACCTGCGTTCCGCCATACCTCAACATGAAGCTGGACGCGTCCGTGTCTGCTCAAGTAACGCGCCGTTAAGCTGCGTTCGAGAAATAAGTGAGCGGAATGTCGCTAGCCACCGGTTCGTCGTTCGACGCGTATCACCGGCGGCTAGCGCCGTGCCGCTCACTTGAAATCGGACAGTTATTTCTCGAACGATGCTAAGCAGAACGGACAAGTTGTTTCTTAACACCGGCTGACGGCCAGTGCCGTAACGAAATCGCGGCGTATGGCCAATTAACTCAAAGTGAATACGCACTTTCAGGAATAGCCACAAAAAGCACGAAAAGTCACAAAAAGAGAACCGATTGCCGCGCCGAAAGTCGTTCGTTTTTCCATTGGTGTATCTTCGCGTTTTTCGTGGCTGTTACAAAGGTTTTGCGACGCGTGTCGCATTCTGTTTTCCGTTTGAAAACACAAGATGTTGAGTTCTCTCTCGTCCAAGCTGGTTTTCGCAGGGGCCGTGATCTCCTATGGCAGTCATCTTGCGCTGGCGGCTCCGGGTGATCTGCTTTTTCGCATCGAGAGCCCGGAGCCGACACTTGGCGCGCGTTTTGGCGATGCCGTCGCTGTATTGGAGACTGATATCCTCATCGGCGCACCCGGTCAACCTGATCTTGGAAAACCGTTCGTGGGCGAGGTGTTTCAGTTCGATGGATCGACGGGCGACGTAATTCGCTCGTTTAGCAACCCGCAAACAGGAACACTACGCGATTACGATGCGTTTGGTAGTGCAATCGCGGTGGTTGGTGATCGAATCGTCATTGGAGCACCGGGGGCGGAGGTACTGGATTCGCTACCGATGCACGGCAAACTGTTCATCTACGATGGGAACAATGGGCTGTTGGTTCACGAAGTTGAACCTGACGTGCGAGCGAACAAAGGTATGGGACGTGCTCTGGCGGTTGCCGGCACACAGGTTCTGGCCGGTATTCCTGCGCACAGTATCAACGGACCGAGTACCGGAGCTGGTGCCGTGTACGTATTCGATGCGAGCACGGGGCAGATTGACGACCGCATCTTCAATCCGACCCTACAAGGTGGCGGACTGTTCGGACGGGACGTCGCAGCGTCGTCGGACATGTTTGTCGCGGGTGCACATAATGACGCTTTGCTTCCTGTTTCCGCACGACACGGTTTGGCGCACGTCTTTGATTCACCGACGCATGAATTGCTCTACACGATTGAGAATCCCAATCCTGATTCCATCGATGGCTTCCGGGATAACTTCGGTCTTCGCGTCGCGATATCCGAAGATTTCGTTTTTGTGGCCTCACCTGGAAACGACATAGGTACGGTCGTGGATCTGGGGAGTGTCTACGCATACGATTCGGCAAACGGTTCGTTGCGATATCGACTCGACAATCCCACAGGACGTGCGTACGAGTCATTCGGATTTGAGCTGACACGATTCGGCGATGACGATCTATTGATCGGTGCCGTCGCTGCGGAGGTGGACGGCATTCAAGGCGCGGGGATCGTCTATCTCGTGGACGGTCTG
>CBDUAB010000129.1:0-7477 GCA_965365045.1 uncultured Planctomycetales bacterium | reverse complement strand
AATCCCCTGCAGGATCTCCGGTGAGTCACGTGAGATCCTGCAGGGGATTGCCGACGAATTCCACGATCGGCTAATGCTTAACATCCAGGAGTCCCGCGCCCAGGTTGATGACATCGATTCTGTCGTTTTTGACGGACGAGTTTTCACGGCTTACGAAGCGCTCGATCACGGACTCGTAGATCAAATTGGCTATCTCGACGACGCGATTGAAGCTTGCCGATCGGCGGCCGAAAGTCCGCGAGCCGCCGTGGTCATCTTGCATCGACCACGCGATACGGCCCATACGGCGTATGATGTGACTCCCAACCAGCCAATACGAACCGGACTGCTACCGCACGTTGCCGGTTTAAATCGCAGCATGTTGCCGACGTTTTTGTATATTTGGCAACCCGATCCGGCATTGGAAACATCGCTGGGCAACTAAGTACTTTCGTTGTTCGACAAGGTATGATAGAAGGAAGCCGCACCAATTTTGTGCAGCGTCAACAGGCCGCCTGTCAGAGGTTCACGTTTCCGTAGCCGCGATGCAAAAGACACTCGACGCAAAACTCGCCCGGATTCGTACGAACAAAGCGGCAACTCGCGATTTTATCTTGGCGGACGCCAAAGACGCTGATATGGCATTTGGGCTTTCCGCCCCGGGTCGAAGTCCCGAACATCACGCCGACGAGGCCCACTTCAAGACTCTCGACGATTATCGCCAACAAATTCGCGAGATCGTGCATCAAGGCCTCGTGGACATCATGCTCATGAGTGTGAGCACTAGCGATGTGCTGACGATCCAGGAGCGATTGTTCGACCGCAGCACGATTACGCCGGCAATCCGTGCGAACGATACGACGGACATCTGGTTAGCCGCTGGGAGCGGTCGTTACACCAGTCAACCCGCGCAACCTTTTCGCACGGCACGGCTCGATCATGCGATGTGCGGACACGAAGACTGCTCGGATGACGAACGTCGAATCGGTGCGGACTTGGGCTTGTATTCGATCACGCTCAATAACGATGTGGAGCTCGACCGTCCAACATTGGAAGCTTACCAAGAGTTTCGCTGCGAAGCGGAAAAGAAAGGCTTTCGACACTTTTTGGAGGTCTTTGCGCCGAACGCGTGCGGGGCTCACTGCCCAGATGATGTCCCTAAGTTCGTCAACGACAGCATAGCAAGATCGTTGGCGGGTGTACCGGCAGCGGCGCGACCAATCTTTCTGAAAATACCGTACTTTGGTCCGGCGGCGATGGAATCGTTGGTGGCATATGATTCGTCGTTAGTGGTTGGCATCCTGGGTGGCTCAGCAGGAACGACAAGGGACGCTTTTCAGATGTTATGGGAAGCCAAGAAACACGGCGCGCGGGCCGCCCTGTATGGACGCAAGATTAACAATGCCGAACATCAATTGACGTTTGTGCAGTACTTACGTCGCTTGGCGGACGATCAGATTCAGCCGGCCGACGCCGTGCGCGCGTATCACGCGGACCTAGAGCGGTTGGGGATCCAGCCGGCGCGGGCTTTGGACACCGATTTGGAACTGACATCTACTGCCCATGGTTACGCAGATGGTGTACAATCAAGCAGCAGTCGAACTTCATCATCCGCTACAAACTCCGCATCGTCCGCTAAAAACTCCGCGACGGATCCGGACTTCAGCAATATGACACCCGCAGAGAAGGCGCGGTGGAATCTTGAGCGTTGGCGGCGCATTCTTGACTGACGTCAACTTGTGCCAAAAAAAGAGGCATAATCGACGCGGCTCGCATGGTTGGTTATTCTGAGAGGTATGAGGAACGACAGCTAAGCCAAGGCTGGCCACGTACTTCGTATTTCGATTGTTTACGATTTGTAACTATGACAATACAACTGTCATCCTGAGGGAGCGACAGCGACCGAAGGATCTCCCAATTACGCCAGCATTGCCATCACGAATTGAATCCGCCACGTGATTCAGACGCGTACTGGCAGATCCTTCGGTCGCTGTCGCTCCCTTTGGGTAACACAAGTGGCAGTGACCAACTGAAATAAAATGCGATTCTCTGTTCCTGACGCCGCAAAATCATCCGTACCGTTGGTGCTCATCTGGACACTGCGGATACTGGCGGTGATTGCGTTTGGCTGTGGCATCTTTTTGTCCTGGCAGTCGCTGCAATCGGGTCCGGTGCCTGGCTGCGGTGGCGGATCGGCCTGGGATTGCGACCATGTTTTGACCAGCACATGGTCACGCTGGCTCGAAATCCCGGTGAGTTATCTGGGCACGCTTACGTATGCCGGAATTCTGGTTGCCCTCATGCTCTTGGATCCCAAAGCCTCATCGCGATGGCAAAGAATCGGCTGGTCGCTGCTCATCCCACTGGTTGTGATGGCGGCTGTCAGTGCGATCTGGTTCACCGGCATACAGTTTTTCACGATTGGTAAGCTTTGTTTTTATTGTTTGATTACTCACTCGTGCGGTTTCATGATTCTCGTATTGATGTGTATCTGGATCAATCAATACGAGTGCCTGAACATCTCGCCACGGGACAGTCGTCTCGGCGAATGGGGACTCGGCAAATGGCTAGGCTTGTGGATTACCGGCGGTCTGCTCGGCGGAGCCATGTTGATTCTGGGTCAGATCGTTTTTCCCCACGATACGTTTGTCGTGGAAGAATACGATAGTGCTGAAGTCGAAGCACCCCAGGGTGACGAGGCAGAAGATAATTTAGTGTTCGATGCGCCCGGCGCGAGCGACGCTGCGGATGCAAACGTCACCTTCGCCGCGCCCAGTGAATTTAACGCACCCACTGAATTTAATGCGCCTAGCGAATTCGTGGCACCCAATGAGCCGGGATCTGGCAGCGATGACGAACTGACTGACACGTCACCGGAGCAATCTTCAGACTACTTCGCCGATGATCTCCTTGAACCGACCAGATTAGCTACGAATCACGCAACGACTGGCGTACACACCACTCAAAAGCCAATTTCAGCAAATCGCAAACATCGATTTTATCATTTGGCTGATGAAATCAATGTGTACGAGTTCCCAGTTCTTGGCGACGTGGAAGCGCCAAATCTAATCGTGGAATTAGTCGATTACACATGCCCTCAATGCCGCGACATGTATCATAATGTCGAAGCGGCGCGGAAATATTTTGGCGATCAAATGGCCGTCGTCGTGCGACCGATCGCTCTAGAGAGATCATGTAATCCTTATGTGACTCAAGATCATCCCAAGCACAAGAACGCTTGCACATACGTGCGGTTGGCCCTAGCCGTGTGGCACTCGGAGCCAACGAAGTTCGAGGAGTTTCACGCTTGGCTCATGGGACCGGAAACAATCCCGAACGTCGAGGAAGCCTCAGCTTTCGCGGCGGAACTAATCGGCGAGGAGAAATTGAAGGCGAGCGTACGATCAGTGGACGTGCTGGGTATGTTGGGCGATAACCACCAAGTGTGGAAACGAACCGGCGGCACACTTCCTTTCTTATTTGCTGGGGGCCGGTTGATTCGGGGCGTGCCCCGCAATGACCAACATTTCATCGACACTCTTGCGAAGCAGCTACCGCTCGAACCAGTTTCAACGCCCTGATCTGGGGGGTGAGCTCACGATGCGTCACCAGCCGCATCGAATTGCTGGCACCATTCGGTATCATCCGCGCTCAGGGCCGGTTCGGGTTGTCCGCGGTAGATGTAGTCCTCGTAACCAGCGGCGTCATAGACGCGATGCAAGGCGCTCTGCAAATCGAGCTTGGCATCGTCGTGCGGCGGAGCGAGCGGCACGGGAATGACTGGCAACGGATCGCGAAGTTGAATCGGCCAGATGCCAGCCTGCGGGCGATTCTGGAAACGGTTCACGAGTGCATAGTAATCGCAGTCGTCGAGATCGTCCATTGGCATCCGTGGGCCACCACGCAAGAGATCGATTTCGATGAAATGCACCGAGTTATTGAGGATCTGAGCGCGCTTGCCCAAGTACTGCTCGCGATCGGGACCGGATTGCTTGTTGGACGGGCTCAATAACTCGATGACCGTGACAACTCGCATCGTCTCGCGATCGCGAACTTCCAGAAACGAAAGGTTTTCGCGATCCACGGCCGGCAGACGCACCTGAGACGGCGCGGCCATCGTACCAACTGACTGGGTCTCAGGCCGATCGCCAACTGCCGTCACGGTTACGTCGCCGCGTCCGAGCATTGCGAGAGATGCGTCGGGCAGCTCGTGGATAAACACGTGTTCGTCAATCTTGACAATGTAGTTCGGGCGCACCTGCGCCGTGAGCAGCTCGCGCATGGCGGGCATTAAACTCTCGTGGAAATCATGCCATACCGTCGCCTGTTCGAGATACGGGTTCATGCCGGGAAATGGTGAAGGCATAGTGGCTCCTTTCTCACTCACTTTGCATTGTAGTCGGTCACCATGTGGTCGGACACGTCCATTTTGAGTCCTTGCCCGTCTCATTGCGGCGGCAGCTTGCGAGGCCCATGACGAGCAACAATAATACGATGGTTGATATTGCCTTCTTTTGCGTACCAGTGGCACTGTCAATTAGGCAATTCCTCAGAGCCGGGATTAAACGACATGGTGTCCGACCCAACCAAATATCGTCGCGGATATGGCGCCACGCTGGTCCTGGGATCTCTCGGCGCACTTGGTGTATTGGTTGGATTGTTGATGTGGCTAGGAGGCTTTTTCGACGGAGTTGATCACGCTGACGAACTTCATGTTTACTGTGCCAGCGGCGTAAGGCCGGCCGTCGAGAAGATTGCGGTGGCGTACGAACGCGAATTTGGCGTTACGATACGTCTGCACTCGGGTTCCAGCGGCGTGCTGGAACACCAGCTACGAGAGCGCCGCGTGGGCGACCTGTACATTCCCGCTGGACGTGACCCTTTTTTGGAACGCTGTCGCGCCGATGGTACGGTTGTGGAAATCCTACCCGTCGCGCGATTTCGCCTGGTTATCGCCGTCCGGCCCGACAATGACAAGAACATTCGCACGCTGGACGACCTCTTGCGCGGCGACGTCGACGTGATCATCGCAAATGAACAGGCAGCCGTCGGGAAAACGACGCGTAAAGTGTTGGCCAACTGGGACCGGTTTACGGAATTCAAGGCCAAAGCGACGACTAAGCCAACCGTTACCGAAGTGGCCAACGACGTGCGGATCGGTGTGCGCGCCGATGTAGGCCTTATTTGGGATTCCACCGCTCGGCAATGGGGACTGGAGATCGTGGAAGTTGCCGAGCTGAGGCAACACTCTGCGTCCTCCTCGACCATCTCGGTCGGCGTGTTGTCATTTAGCAAGCAACCGACAGCCGCCCTGCGATTTGCACGGTACTTGGCGGCGCCGGAGAAAGGACAGCCGATCTTCCAAGAGGACCATTACGAGACGGTTGCGGGTGATGCTTGGGCAGTGAAGCCCAAACTGGTCTTCTTTAGCGGTGGTGTGAACCGCCTCGCCGTCGAGGAAACGTTAACGGAGTTTCAACGACGCGAAGGGTGTGAAATTGTAACGACGTTTCAAGGTTGTGGTTCCCTCGTCACGATGATTCGCGCCGGCCAGCAACCTGATGCGTACTTCGCCTGCGATGTTAGTTTCGTAGACCAAGTCGCTGATGATTTCGCGCCCGCGACGGATATTTCGCAAACCGATGTGATTATGCTCGTGCAACCAGGCAATCCCAAGAACATTCGGACACTGGCGGATTTGGGGCACGCGGATGTCAGCGTCGGTATTGCCGACGAGCAACTCACCGCGCTCGGAAGTTTGACAATGCAGTTGCTGCGGGAAGCCGGTGTTTATGATGCGGTCCTCACAAACCGTCGCGCGACGACGCCGACCGCCGATCTGCTGGTTATGCAACTGACGACCGTCGACAAACTGGATGCGGTAATTGTGTATCGCGCCAACTGTAACTTTATTGGTGATCGAGGCGAGATTGTCTCGATTAACCATCCGGCCGCACATGCGACGCAGCCATTGGCAATCCATCGCAAGACAAAATACCCACAAATGACCGAGCGGCTGATGATGGCCATCGGTTCGGCCCGTTCGCGAAAAAGGTTTGAAGCGACGGGCTTTACGTGGCGGTTTTCCGAGGGAGAAATCGAACAAACTCGCGAGACGGCGGAATCGCGATGACGGATGCCGGCACCGCGAATCCTGCAGCGAGTGTGATTGATCATCACCCCAAGTCCGACCGATGGTTCTTCGCCGGATTAGCAATTCTCAGCGGCCTCTATGTGTTTCTCGTTTTGGCGATGCTGGCGGCCGCCGCCAGCCATGCTTTTATCGGGCCTGATGCCAACCCCATGGTCGTCAGCCCTGACTTTGCCGCGCGTCATCCAGTGCTGGCCCGGTTAACTGCCAATCCAATATGTGCAGCGCTGGCGGACCCGAACATTCAGTACTCGACAAAGCTCACTCTGCTTTCGTGTTCGATTACGACAATTATTTGCCTGTGGGTCAGCGTTCCCGTCGGCTACATCATGTCGCGGTTCAATTTCCGCGGCAAGAACCTGCTCGATGCCGTACTCGACATTCCAATTGTCTTGCCACCGCTGGTCGTCGGATTGTGTTTGTTGATACTATTCAGTTTCCCACCGTTCTCTTGGTCGGCAGATTGGGTCGTGTTTGAAATACCGGGTGTGATCTTGGCTCAATTCATGGTCGCCTGCGCGTTCGCCGTACGAACGATGCGCGCCACGTTTGACCAAATCCCAACACGCCAGGAACAAGTCGCCTTGACGCTCGGCTGCAGTCACGGTCAAGCGTTCTGGCATGTTGTCGTGCCTCAGGCCCGTCGGGGAATGATTGCCGCAGCCACGTTGGCATGGGCGCGTTCGCTGGGTGAATTCGGGCCAATCCTGATGTTTGCCAGCGCAACACGGATGCGGACCGAAGTGCTCTCGTCCACGGTCTATCTAGAAATGCAGGCTGGGAATTTGCAAGCCGCACTGGGCGTCTCGCTGATCATGATCGCGTTTGCCGTAGTTGTACTTGTGATTACGCGTAGCATCGGGCTCAAAGGCGGCGTGATTTAAGCCGAAAACGGGGAGGCTCCCCGTTTTTGCGGCAAGCTGCGAGGAATAGGGCGTTCTTGCTTCGCTCGCCTCCGGTGCGGTGAAAGAGGTCGAATATCTAGAAAACGAGAAATATCTGTCACCGGGACACGATTATCTGCCACATCTATATTGAAGGGAAATTCCAGTCATTTACGAGGCAGAATCGCCATGCAAGCGGACCAACTGTTGGTCGACCAATGTCGAGCGGGCGACCGAGACGCTTTCGCCCTGATTGTGAGCAGGTATCAGACACTGGTCTGCTCGATCGCGTACGGTTCGACCGGAAGTCTCAGTGTCAGTGAAGAGCTGGCTCAGGAGACATTCGTGGCGGCATGGCGATCGATCCATGAGCTTCGCGAACCAAATCGACTGCGGCAATGGCTCTGCGGAATCGTTCGCAACCTGGCGAATAACTCGGCTCGTCGCCGGCATCGCGATGTGC
>CBDUAB010000128.1:0-7497 GCA_965365045.1 uncultured Planctomycetales bacterium | reverse complement strand
GAGGTTTTGAAAGACTTCGGATAGTTGCCAAGGGCTGCCGCTTACTGTCGGCAGCGGGTCATGAGTGACCGATGCGCCGGCTGCTTGGATGGATACAGCGAGGTTCTTTATGGCGTCATCGACCAACGCTCCGCAATCCGTTTCCTCAAACGGCCTGTCCTCTGTCTGCAAGCGGGAATACGCGAGCAGGTCTTGAATCAGGTTCTGCATCCGTGCAGCTCCGTCTACGGCGAAATTGACGAACTCGTTGGCTTCGTCGTCAAGCTGATCGTGATAACGGCGTTTTAGCAGCTCGCAGTAACTTGCCACCATTCGTAGCGGTTCCTGCAGGTCGTGTGACGCGACGTACGCAAATTGCTGCAATTCTCGGTTGCTTTCTTCCAGCGCGGCATTGGAACTCGCCAACTCTTCGGTGCGCTGCTGAACTCGCAATTCCAACTCGTCGTGTGCCTTTTGCAGCTCCTCCTCCGCTCGTTTGTGGTCGATCGCCACCGCGGCCAAATCGGCGGCGGAGTCAATCAATTCCAAATCGATCGCCGTGGGAGAACGCGGTTCACGATAATACGTGGCGAATGTACCGAGCGTCTGGCCGTTGGCGGAGAAAATCGGCTGCGACCAACAGGCGCCCAGTCCAACCTGCTTGGCCAGATCACGGTACTCAACCCAGTTGGGATGCGTCATCACATCCTCAACCACCACGCGCTGTCCAGTATAGGCAGCAGCGCCACAGGAACCGGCGCATGGGCCTACTTGAATTCCGTCGACCGCTTTGTTGTAGAAATCCGGCAAATTCGGCGCCGCGCCATGACGCAGACAATTCGCGTCTTCGTCCAACAGCAATACTGACGCGATCATGTCCTGACCTACTTCCTCGATAGTTTGGACCAGCGTTTCGAGGATTTCCTGGAGTGACGCACCTTTGGCAAGATGCTCGAGCACTTGATTACGGCTGGCAAGCATCCGCTCCGCCCGATCGCGCTCCGTAATATCCTGCGTCACCGCCAGTAAAGCCTTAACCTTGCCTTGGCTGTCGCGTAGCGGCACCTCATGAGATTCCATCCAGTGCCGCGTTCCCTTAACACCGACGATTGCGAATTGGAGTGTTCTGGATTCTCCGCGAAAAACCGCTTCGGACGCCGCGACAAAATCGTCGCGATCTTTCGGATCGATGATGTTGAGGATCGATTGCCCCTGAACTTGTCCAATCGAATCCGCTTCGATCATCTCCAGCCCGGCGGGATTCATGTCGATCAGGTTCCCGGCGCTGTCCAGCAGCTTGACACATGCCGGTTCGGTTTCGAAGATCGTCCGAAACAGTTCTTCGCTCGTAGTCAAACGTTCCTGAGCTTTCTCTCGTTCCGTGACGTCGCGAATGACCGCCAACAAATGGGGCTTGTCGTGGAACATGATCAGGCTGCCATGCACCTCCACGTCAAAGATCGTGCCATCCGGGCGCAGATCCCGGGCCACCGCGCGGAATGGACGATTGGCAAGGACTGTTTGCACAAATTCGTCGAATAGATGGTGATCATCGCGGTGGATGAACTGCCGCGGATCCATCCCCACGAATTCATCGTGACGATAGCCATGCATTTGGCAGGCGGCGGGATTCGCCTCCACGACGATTCCCTCTGGCGCTATGACGATTAAGCCGTCAATCGACGCGTCGAAGATTGACTTGTACTCTCGATCACTGCCCAAGAAAGACTCTGGTGTCGTCTCCGAACCTGACCCATCAGAAACGAGCGTTCCGTCACCCTTACTGCCAGGCACGTTCTGATCGATGCGTTGCGTCTCATCCGCCATTTGTCTTCTCCGGTAACACGCGATGTGCTCTAGTCCGATGTTGGCAGGATCACGTCCGCTTGCCAATACGCCTGGAGTTGTTTGACGAGACCAACGAACTTCTCCAGGTTGACAGGTTTCGTCATGTAGCCTTCCACGTTGAGTCCTTGACTACGGAGGAGGTCTTCATCGTGCTGTGATGACGTGAGAATCACGACCGGTATGTTTTTCAAGTCGAGATCCTCTTTGACTTCACGGAGCACTTCGCGTCCATCCTTGCCGGGCAAGTTTAAATCGAGCAGGATTAGATCTGGATGGGGTGCGCGTGCGAACCACTTTTCGCGACGCAAGAATTGCATCGCCTCCTCGCCATTGAGTGCCAGCGTCAAGCGATGCTTGACGTCACCTTCCTTGAGCGCTTCCATTGTCAGTCGAGCGTCGCCTTGGTTGTCCTCGATGAGAAGGATTTCCATCGGTCGGCCCACCCATTCGTCCGGCATGGTGCTACTCGCATGCTGAAAACACTTACTCGTGTCGTGACAAAGACGGTGCCTGGTGGATTGTGCTTCGGCCAAATGGGCGAACACCGCGGCAACGAGGCAATTACCGTCTCACTAATAGTCATTCTAACCCACACCCGCTCAAAGTGTAGGGAGTTAATGACGGAACCACGGAACACACGGATACACGAAAGCAATTACGGCCTTGGTTTTCAATCCGACTGGGACGGACGGGAATGTTCGTCCTATTTTGGTTGCGGCAACGGATCGAGTCGACGTCGCTCCGTCGTGTCCGGCACCTGCTCGATTAGCTTGTTGGGCTTTCCCGGACGCTTGCGCAAGGTGAATGCATCATAAAGACGACCGATGGCCGTTCGCGCTTCGTAACGCAACTCATCTCCGTCCACAGCTATGATTTGGTAAAGCTGCGTTTCTTCCGCCGCTCGTCGCATAAAGGAGCGTCGTCCCAATTCGTACATCTTCGGTCCGCTGACGGAAACGACATACATTGTGCCTCCTGCCTTGCTGCGCTTTGTAATACCCTGAGGAACGTTTTCGCCGAAGGTCATCAATTTGGTGCGACCGTAGGTATGATCGTGGCCTTGCAGTACGAGGTCGACTCGATGCTTGTCAAAAACAGGTTGCCATAGGGAACGCAGCTCGGGATTGTCGCGCCCGACTTTGGTCGAATAGATCGGGTGGTGAAAAGTAATAATCGTCCAGTTATTCGGGTTGTCATTCAGCACCGACTGAAGCCACTCGACTTGCCTTTGTTGCTGCTCATTTGAATTCAGGGAAATGATGCGTGTCCCTTGAAAGTCGATCCAAAAAACCGTGTCTTGCAGTTCCGCGGGGCCGTTGGAGGGAAATGCAAATGTCGGTTGCCAATGACATGAAAGCAATCGTACTTCTTCCTCATCGCCATCCTTGTTTTCCTTTTCGTCTTTCTTCTCGTCTTTCTCTACCTTGTAGTACTCGTGGTTGCCGGGCGTGGCGATGCAAGGCACCGTGCGATGAATAAAGCCGCCGGCATAGAACCATTCTCCCCAGTCAGCGTCACTGTTCGCGCCATTGACCAGATCACCTGCGTGTAGCAGAAAAGAAGCCTTGGGCGCGTCACGATATGCCTGGCGAATCACGCGTGACCAATGTGATTTGAGCTCGTTCTGGGCATCGCCGAAATACACGAACTGAAATGCTTCCGACCGATTGCTGGCTGTCGTGAAGTGATTCCATTCACTCCAGTTCGTCCCGTCCCCTACCCGATAGGCGTACTTTGTCCGCGGACGCAGGTTGAGAAAGCGTGCCTCGTGATAGTGCGCCTCGCCGAGATCGGTTTTTAGGTCCGTCGTCTTTGCCTTGGTCTTTGCCGCCGATGCGGGGAATCTTGGGCCATCACCCGCAACGGCATACTCGGCATACGCATTGGCCACGCTGTTGTCAGTACGCCAGGTAACTGTCTGTGAAACACTCGGATCAGACGTCCACGTGAGCAGAATGCGATCGGGAATGGCCGTTGGCCGATGGGCCACTTCATCCGACACTTTTGTCACTTGTTGCTCGTCAGCACTTTGCTCGTGCGCGTGAATAGTCTTGGCTGCATCATCAGCAAACACCATCCAGCCACCGATAAAAAGTACGATGGTTAAGGCCCGGTTTCCGCATGCGCGCATAGGTCGACCCCGTTCGTTTTCAACATTGCATACTACCAAAACTGTCATGGTCCATTCTAATTGGAAAGCGGACACTTTGTGTCATGCTGAGCAGCCAACCCAGTGCGCGGCGCAACGCCTTCAGGAATGGAGGCCGTGAGCCCAATGGCACTTGCTTTGAGCCGATGGCGCTAGCCACGGATGTCGCTTGGTTGCGTTTTTCCCGACAAAACCCGACGCTGGCGCGTTCGGCCCAAGTTAATCAACGTTGAAGTAAGTACGATTGGCCAGTAACGCTGGGGCTGCTGGTAGATTTGTCACTATGCTCGTACTTCAAAACGGCAAGTAATTCAGCCAACAGAGCATCCGCATGTAGACCTTGCTGATCACTTGGAAGGGTTTGCCGGCGTCGGTATAGATCGCAACGGCACCCGCAGCTCCTACGGGCAAATTGGCTGCCGCCATTACATCATCCAATTGGATCTTTACGGCTAGAACGCCTTTTGATTCGAGATCTGCTGCTACGGGCAGATCACCAGTCGGCGACAATTGACCTTCGCCCGTGGCGTTCACAATCGTATCCACTTCACCCGTCAACACTCGCCCTGGCAAACTTTTAAATGCAATATCGACCGGATCACCCGACTTGACATTCTTGAGCAGGTTTTGTGGAAAAGTCGCCACCAAGTGAGTTTCCGAGGTGTCGACAAAGGAGCCTATTGTCGCGAATTTTAACTCCGAAACTCTAGTACCTTCGCGAATCACCCAGAAGGCAACAAAGCCGTCCGCTGGCGCCTTGACCGTGCATTGTTCAAGGTTGTATTTGGCGGTGTTCAGTTGGGCCTCGATGCTCTTGAGATTGCTTGTGGCCGAGTCGAGGGCAAATCTTGCCCCCTTTTCCGTCGCCGTGGCTTGATCGATTCCTGCCTCGGTAGCGGCGTATTTTTGCTGTTGCGTGACAACACGGAGTTCGGCAACGGCGCCCGCGTTATCCCGCTGAATAGCCAATGCCGAATCCAACTCAGCTTTGGCCGTAGCAAGTTCTGCCTGCGACTTCTGTACTGCTGCGGCAGCGGCCTCGACATCGGCTTCTAACTTCAAGTTGTTTTGCTCGGCCGCGGCCAACTCCGCCTCGAACTGATCGACCGCGTATTGAAAAAGGTCGGGTTCAATTTCGAAGAGGATATCCTCGTCTTTCTTTAGTGGCACGTTGGCTTCGGCATGAATCTTTTCGATTGTACCGGTCACTTGAGGGACGATCTGAACAACATACCTGGACAGCACGATGTTTTTGGATGCCGGCGCGGAAAGTTGCCAGCCGATGACAATAGCTCCGATGGCAACGACTCCAACGACAACTGCCAAGGCGATGGGGACGGGGCGCGGTTTGATCTTAACGACTTTGAACACGACCACGATGCAAATACAGTAGATAATCGTAAACGCCGCAATCATGATTAGTCGCTCTCCGTTTGGTGTGGTAGTTTGTCCACAGCCTGTTCGACGATTGCCAGCCGTGCCTGGATTTCCGCGAGTTGTCCGCTCAGATCCGTCTCGTCCATGGCGTCGTTGGACGGACGCAGAAACGCCCACACAAACGCGATTGGCCACAAGATGCCCAAGGTGGCGATGCCAATCCAGCTTGCCGCGTTGATCGCATCCGCCTGTCGATGACGCCGCCGCCGGGCAATCTTTCCTGGCAGCGATCCTAAGGCCACGATCGCGGCGACCACCGCGGCGAAGAGTATGCCAAACACAAGAAACGCGAAAACGTCAAGCATCATTTCTCCTCCTTTCAATTACTGCCTGAGGCAGGCGTTCGTCAGTAATTGCGCCAGATTCCGTGTGGCTGCCAGAGTGTACTACAAGTATAGGAGATTGTTTCGGCCCTACAGCGGTAATGGTCGTTTTAGCCAGAGGCCCGGTCGTCTCAGCCCTTTGTATGGTGCGCCGCCGCCACACGGGGATGCTCGAGGACGCGTAAGCTACGGCCACAACCAACGAGAATGCACCGATGGCCGAGAACATCCAGTTAAACCCCCACGCGCCCGCGATCTGGCCCAAAACAGGGGCACCGGCAATTGTCCCCACATCCAGCATCATCAGTGCCAATACCGAACCCGTTCCCCGCACATCCGACGGAAACGATTCAATCGTGAGTGCTGTCATCGTGTGAAACATCAGGCCGTGGCCAGTACCGGTTACTAGAGCTGGAACGACGATCAGCCAAGGTGTCACGTTGTCCACAAGCGCAAAACAGAACATGCCAATTGACATGAAAAACATTCCGACCAATAGCACTTTCCGCCGCCCCAATTGTTCAGGCATGCGCCTCAGCAGGACACGAACGGTGAGTCCCCAACCGGCGTAACACCAAAAGAAGAGGCCGATCACAGAGACCCCCGAGATCTTCAATGACGCTTGATCAACGTAGCTGGCTAGAAACATGAACGGCACAGTCATACAAACGCCAAAAGCTAGATTCACCAAGAGAATCGTGCCCGGCCAATGCTTGCGTGTCGTGCTTATAAAGTCCGTTAGTCGAATCGCGGATTTAGGACCTTGGCCCGGAGATGCGCGCAAGAAACACACCAGAAACGCAGGCACAATGCAGCCAAGCCCAGCCGCAACGAAGAGCAAAACGAAGTTGCCTCGCGTCCGATCGGCGGAGAGCAAAAGATCGCCTAATGCTGGTCCCAGCAACATTCCCAGAAAGCCGCCGACACCTAGAATTCCGATCGCTTCAGTGTGACGGTGTGGCGGAGCCGTTTGCGTGATGTAAGTGAGACTGCTGGCAAATACGATCGCCGACCCAAGCACAAGGCATGATCGTAGCAAGTAAATCGTTGGATTCAGATCGGCGACCAACAGATTGCCAAACGAGCCGAGTGAAAAGACGCCAAATCCGATGAGCCACATCGTTCGCGAACCAAGCCGATTGATCCACTGTCCCATCCACGGCCGCAGGATCACGCCAAAGACAGCTCCTGCCCCCATAATCAAACCAACCTGCCGCACACTGCCACCTAGAAAATCTATCCACCGCGCGTAGTGGGCCATCAGCGTGTTGGCAATGACAAAACAAGTCTGGCTGGCCAACGCCAATGCGAAATTGCGATCGTAAAGCGTGGATGTATGCGGCGGTTCGCGGAGCACTATTGAAGCTGAAAATAGGGGTGAAGCTGAATCTAGGGGAGTGATGCGCGGCACACGCGAGGGACATCGCGTGGTCTGCGGGCAGACGCATGTCTCAGAGAAGCTACTAAAGTAGTCGCTGTGCCAAAATCAATCAATGTGGGCAAGCAAATCTTGGAAGTGAAGAGGTGGTAAATGTGCGAGAAATCCTGGAGAATCTCTACGTGTGGGCAATCACCTTACTCAGGGTGACCGTGCCATTCTTCAGTCGCTGAGGCCCCCTCAGGAGTACCCAGAATGGCGCTGTGCAATTGATCATGGCGCCGGAGAGATTGAACCATGAATAACCCAATAATCACTAAGACAAACAGGGCCGTTGTCTTTTTCGTGCTTCTCACCGTGCCAATTGGGCCAACACGAGGTGA
>CBDUAB010000127.1:0-7512 GCA_965365045.1 uncultured Planctomycetales bacterium | reverse complement strand
GGTAACTACAAAGTAACAATAATGTGTCCAAAAACGTGTGTGGAACAGCGTACGCGTACCGAAACTCGGTGCCGAACCGAAACACGCACACGTACTTATAACGTAGTGCGAATGGTTCCTGAGAAAAAAGAGATTCAGGAAAACTACACGGTGATGGTTCCGCACAAGAAGACTCGCACTGTGTGCTACACGGTTCGTTGTCCGGTGACTGAACAGGTTCCCGTGACCTACACCGTCCGAGTACCCAAGACCGAGCAACGTACGGGCTGTCGTACTGTCCGTAAGGTTGTTTGCGTTCCGGGAACACGTACCGTTACGGTTCGCGGTGGCCATTGGGAAACACGTTCCCATACGTTCTGCACAACCGATCGATGCGGTTGCCCGATGACGTGCACATGCTGCCGTCGTTGCTGGGTTCCAACTTGTTGCACCAAGCAGGTTCCGACTTGCTGCAGAAAGGTTGTCTGCGAGAAGGTCCCCTACACGTACTGCGTTACGACGTACTGCTGCGAAAAGCGCACGAAGATGTGCTGCCGAACCAAGTACGTTTGCAAGCAGCGCACTCGTGAAGTCTGCTACACTTGCTACACACGTGAGTGCCGCACACGGACTCGTTGCATCACGTGCTGCCGTCGCGTTTGCGAACAAAAGACCCAGGAATACTGCGTAAAGGTTCCCTACTGCGTTGAGGTTCCTTACGAAGTAACAGTCTGCAAAATGGTTCCCAAGACGGTTACGATCAGTTGCGATCCGGATGAAGGTTGCGACGACGCGGCTGGTTGCGGCGACGGTGCCGACTGTGGTGATGGCTGTGGCGATGACTGCGGAGCTACGTCGTGCTGCGACAGTGGTTGTGGCAACTCGTGCTGCGGTCACCGACGGTCCGGTGGGTTGTTTGCTCGTCTGCGTGCTCGTTGCGCTTGCCGATCGGCTTGTGCAGTTGCCTGCTGCGAACCCAGTTGTGGCTGCGAAGCTGCTGAAGCAAGCTGCGGTTGCGAAGGCTAAACGCTGAAATACGCGAAGCCAAATCGCTAAGCGATTGGAAGGCCGGACTTGCCAGACAAGTCCGGCCTTTTTTCTTGGCTATACAAATGGACCACCGAGTCATCGCATTAGAACTCAGATGTCGATCAAGACTCGGTGGCCCTATCTTTCCGTGACCCTCCCTCGGAATGACAGTGCTTTCGTGGGAGTGACTAGGTTTCTAAACTGGATTCGTGACGGTTGCTGCAATTCTGCGCGGCGAAGAAAAAAATGTTATCTCCTAATTCCGGGTAACGCGTCGCGTCAGCTTGGGGCCTTTGACGGTGGACACCGATCCAAGAAACTGGCAAGTCAGATCAAATAAAAAAATCCGAAATCGCCAATCCGTTCGCCGTTCTGGCATCTCTGCCCAAAACTCTCAACGACGTCACTCGTCGGCGCAGACCCCGGCTCTCATCCGCGAATCGAAAGATGCCCAACTTAATTTCAGCCGCGGCCAAAGCTGATGTTCTTCGCCTCGTCTCCCACCTGGGAGCTTCGATCGTGGCCGAAGCCGCACAAAACGGAGTGAAAAATCTCATGCACGGAATCACCACAAACATGGATTCCGCGGAAACCCGCGAAGCCAATCCAACAGAAATCGAATCAAGAAGACAGATCGTAGGGTCTGCCGTAAATGATGACCCCATCCGCACCTACTTGATGCAAATGGGCGAAAATCCAATGTTGACCCACCGCGAAGAGATTCGGGCAGCGCAGCACATTAATCACTGGCGCCGCCGCTTTCGCATGAGCTTGTTGGCATCAGACTTTGCTCTACGAGGTGCGATCGGGATGTTGCAGAAAGTCATGAACGGTGAGCTTCGTTTTGATCGTACAATCAACACTTCCGCAAGTTACACCGAGGAAAAGAAACGCACGCTGCAACGTCTTGGCCCCAATCTGCAAACACTGAGCCAACTCCGAGTCCTAAACCGTCGCGATTTTGGCGTGGCGATATCCAAGTCCAATTCGCGAACAGAACGCCGTGCGGCCTGGCGGCGACTCGTTCGCCGACGATATCGGGCGGTTCGATTGGTCGAAGAACTCAATTTGCGGACGCAAAAACTGATCCCCATATGGAAACAAGTGAACGAGATTTCGCAACGCATGGAGATACTTCGGAAACAGATCGAACTAGCGGACACTAAGCGCCGCGGCGGACGGTCCGTCCATGACCTCCAGTCCGAGTTGCACTACCTGATGCGTCTTTCGCTTGACAGCCCTGCGACGACTAGACGACGAAATCTGCGCACGGAAGCCTACCGCCGTGAGCACAACGCGGCCAGGCGCTACCTTTCGGCAGGAAACTTGCGTCTGGTCGTATCGATTGCCAAGAAGTACCGCAATCGTGGTATATCGTTTCTGGACCTCATCCAAGAGGGAAACACCGGTTTGATGCATGCGGTGGACAAGTTTGATCAAGCCCGTGGTTTCAGGTTTTCGACATACGCCACGTGGTGGATTCGTCAAGCAATCACGCGCGCCATTGCCGAGCAAAGTCGCACGATTCGCGTCCCAGTTCACATGACCGATTCGTTGATCAAAGTGCGGGTTGTGTCACGCGATTTGGTGCAAGAGCTGGAACGGGAACCGACCGTGGATGAGATCGCCGAGCGGGCCAATATGCCGATCGAAGAAACTCGGTGCATGTTACGAATGGACCGCGCTCCATTGTCGCTTGACCAACCGGTGGCGAATCATGACGACAGCCATTTTGCTGAATTCCTCGAAGATCACCGCGACGACGATCCACTATTTCATTCAAATCACGAGGCGCTCAAGATACGGATCGAGCAACTCATGGAGGCGCTCAATCACCGCGAGCGCGAGATAATTCGGCTGCGATTCGGTATGACGGACGGGAACATCTACACACTCGAAGAAGTTGGCCGGCTCTTTAAAGTGACGCGCGAACGGGTACGCCAAATCGAAACCAACGCGGTCCGCAAGCTACAACAGCCATACCGCTGCAAACTGTTAGCGGGATTCTTGGACCACCCCGAAGCTATTTAGCTTTCTTTACGAAACCTTTCGCAGCTTCGTCACGCGCCCCGTGCTCACCCATTCTACGACAAAGATATTACCGTCTTTGTCGAAGCAGGCATCGTGGGGATGGATGAATTTGCCGGGCTGCCACTTAGGGCGCTGGCCGCGCATCTTGAAGCCGGCTAGAGCGACTGTGCGCCACGCCTCGTCGTCGCCAAGTTGGACAATGACGTTGTCGTCTTTGTCCAATAGTGTGATGCGGCAGTGTAAGTCGGGCACCAGCATGATGTCGCCCTGAGTGTCGATGTCGGCGGGGAAGAGGAAACCGTCGAGCGTTTTCAAGTGCTTGCCTTGCATATCGAACCACTGCAGGCGCTCGTTCGCCCGGTCGGCGACGACGAGTTTCGGCGTGCCGTCGCGGTCGTCGAGCCATTGCCCGTGCGGTGTACGGAACTGCCCATCCGCGCTGCCGGTGCCTCCGATGGAACGGAGATAGTTGTCGTCTTTGTCGTATTGGTGAATCCAATCGCTGCCGTAGCCGTCACCCAGAAAATAACCGCCGTCAGGCGAGAAGCTCGTGTTGGTCGGGCGGTAGCGAGTTCCTTGTTCGTATTTGCCGGTCTCTTCGGTCAAGTCTTTGAGTTCCTTCCGCCAGGCGATCTCGCCTTGAAGATTCATCTTGGCGAAGCCGAGTTTCGCATCGCTGGCCGCCAAATAAAGGAACTCTTCACCATTTTCTGTGCGAATGTCAATGCCATGGCCGCGGCTGGTTTTTCCCAACGAGTGGAGGTCGCCCATCGTCTTGACGAAATTGCCTTCGGCGTCGAAGACGAAGATCGAGCCGGGGGTGCCCTGGTTGTGTGTGATGTAGATCAAACCATCCGCGTCGACGGTCACTCCGTGCGAGGCATTGCCGTACGACGCGCCGCCGGGCAGGTTATCCATGCCCCAATCGTGGATGCATTCGTATTTGAATTCGCCCGTACCCACGATGGCATTCCTACTGCCCGACTTGTCGGCCGCGTGAATGAACGGCGTGGGTGACGCCGTAGCCACGGCGACCGCGCCAGCGGCTTTGAGGAACGTGCGGCGGGTGGCGGAACAACTGGCGCGGGCGGAATCGTTTGAATTCATGGTCGGCTCCAAAGGAGAGTTGGACGGTGCTGGGAAGAACAAGGTCGCATAAATGGGCAGCGTCACTTCGTGTCATCCCGCGGACGCGACAATTTGTTTCAGCCGCAAACTTGAAACGAGAAGTGATACAAATACCTCTCGGCGTTAGCTGATGCCCATCCGCTCGAGATCGCGGATTTCAAGCTGCCACGCTTCGCGATCTTTGTCCGTGAAATCCGGATTGGGCAACAACGAACGGCGCGTACAGTTGATCATCGCCTGTAGGGTTTGGTAACGTCGCGTCAGGCCGATCGCTGGCGGTATATGATCTCGCACGATTTCGACCACTTCGTCGATGGTTTTCACTTCGGCCGCATTGAGTTGTGATCGCAGGGAAGCAAACGCAGCCGCCGAGTAGCCTTTGGACAACTCATCCATGCGCGTGATATCGGCATCGCTTGGCTGGTCAAGGACAGCGCCCAAGACCCATTTGATGAATTCCCCACGATCTTCGCCTTGGGGGTCAAGCACGGGGATAATCAGATCCCCCACGCGGCCAGGTCGACGTATATCGGGCGAGAGTAAATGTATGCGGGCCGTCATGAGCAGCCACATAATGCGGCCACGCAGCTTCGTGTCGGACATCATGGCTTGGATTTTGCCCGTAAGTCGGCGCTCGGTCGAATGTGTGTCGGCACCGACACCACCAAACTGAGTGTCGGCTTCGTCCACAAAGATGACAACCTTTTCCAGTGCTTCGAGCACGCGCCGTAAACGTTCAAAAATCACATCGGTTTGGCCAAACCATTGGCTGCGGACACTCTTGAGGACGAGCACCGGCACCCCAAGCTCTCCGGCGACTGCCTCAAAAATAAACGTCTTACCACTGCCGATCGGTCCAGCCACGGCGGCCCCGGACAGAGCCTTGTCGGGGGTCGTACGAAAGCGTGGCAGCAGCTCTTGGCGAATAAACTCTCTGAGCCTGCTGTTGCCAACGACCTGGCCGAGCCCGTGCGTCGGCTTCTTGAATTCAACGACGTCCTCACCAACTTGGGCTTGGATGAATTCCTCGACTTTGTCGATCAATTTATCCGGCGTAACGGATTCCTCTGAGTAACCGGCGCCGGCCAACAGTTGTCGTACCGCATGCAGGGAAAGACCGGCCGTGAGCGCGGCCAGATCTTCGTTGGTACTCCAAAGTGTCGGCTTGCGCTCAGCCGTTTTCATGAAGTACTCGACGTACGCCAGTCGACTCGCGAGAGAGGGTGAAGGAATTTCCACGGTCAGCACTTGTGGCAGGCGCGATACGCGCGGATGTACGAGGCTGCGGGATTCGGCGATGAGACAGACGGAATCTCCGCCGTTCATGAACGCCGGGTCACCAAACCAGTCCTGGCAAATGCTAATGCGCCGCAGTTGTTTGTCGTTCAGCGACGCGATGTCGTTGTTTCCCGCGGGTAACAGCATGTCGGCCGCTTCGATAAAGATCATCAACTCCGCTGGCAGCCGTGATGATCGCGAACAGATCGTCAATTGACGCATGAACTCCAACGCCAGCGACGGATTACCGATGGCCTCAATCAGATTGCGATCGAACTCGCTGCCCAAGCGATCGAGTTCCGATTGCCCTCTATCTCGCAGCCCCTTGAGCAACAATGTATCCAGATCCAGCCCCGCCTTCCACGAAATCCAGGCGTTTTTCAGCTTGTCGCGATCGTCCAGGATTCTGATCGGTCCGTTCAATTCATAGACAACTCGGATCAGCCCTTCAGTCTTGGATTTGTCGCAGAGAAACGGGATCAACGGGATGTAGTCATCGCCGTGTCGAAACAGATCGTAGACGTTGCCACACAGGATAAGGCTGCGCGATTGCTCAGAGTTATAAATCGCCGCGAGCTGGGAATAAAAGCTGTGTTGCTCGGACGCCATGTTTAGGACTCTGGAATACGCGTGCGATCGGGAGTTTCCGAGGACGTCGAATCCGCCTCTTTTGCCAATCCGATCAGCGCGTCGAATTCATCATTGGCCGCGGACTTGGTGGCGTATTCCATGAACTCCGCCTCGGATCGTTGGTTGTCGACGCCGGCAACTTCACGTGAAATGCGCGCGGTGGCTTTGGCGCGATCCCGAACCTCGCGCAGTTCTTGCAGTTCTTCGTTCGTGCGATCCTTGCTGATTCCGGAAATCATGTCCGAGATTTCTTTTTCTTCCGTGGCCGTCATGATATCGGCGACCGTGGCGTGTTTTTCGTGTTTTATTTTTTCCAGCTCGCGCAGCAGGCCTTCGAGCTGGGTCTTATGACCCGCGACACTCTCGGTGATGACGTTGATGTCTTCCTCAAGTTCTCGGCAGCGTTCTTCCTTTTCACTGAGCGTGGAGCTGAAGTCTTTATAAGCCGCCTGGCAGCGTTGGTACTCAGGATCGGATTTAATCGCCTCCGTGTCGCCATTGTGTCGCTCCACAACTTTGCGGGCCATCACGGCCGCTCCGTCGCGCAGCTTTTGCAGTCGTTCGACTTCCTCAGTAATTCGCTTGAGTGAGCTCTTTTTCTTTTCTTCTTGCGCAATCATCGCGCCAACAGCGTCTTTGTATTCGTGAATACGGATTTTCTTTTCCTCAATAACACGGTCGTAAGTCGCGCGAACAACGTCGGGATTCGTACTTAGCGACTGCCGAGCGCGGTCTACCTTGCCGACAAGAAGATACCCAATTGCACGCACATAACGTCCGATTGCTCGAAACATTTTCTTACTCCAAATCCTGTCTGCGGAAACGCGATTGTTTCACGGGTCTGTACTACTTATCGTACGTAATGTGCCGGCACCAAACAATCGGACCAATCGAATTCCAGCCATATCCGCCAGGTATCTGATTCAGATTCTCTGGCGGTTCTCCAAATCGACTTCGAGCTGCCTCATTCGTTGCTCAACTTGGAGCGCCACCGAGAGTCCCTCGTCGAGTTCTTCGCGCAGGCGACCTGCGTCGGCCTCAACTTGGCTACCCTGTTTGAGCGCTGAAGTTTGCAGGTGGTCGAGCGTTTGTTCGAGGTTGTCAATACTGTGTTGAACCTCCGTGACGAGTTGTTCTCGCGAATCTCTCAATTGTCGGCGCGCGGGCTCCGTTGCCATGTCCCGGGACGCCTTCCAGATTTCGAGGGATCGTTCCAGCAGCCGCAAACAAGCCTGATAAAGCTCGTTTGCTTGGACGTGGATTTCCCCGAACATTTCACTCGTTCCGTCACGCCGCCAACTTTTCGCCGTCAACAATCGGTCGTGGATGCGTTGCAGCTTTTTGAGCATGTTGCTAGTACGCGGGTCTCGGTCACTCCGCAGCTCACGACGCAGCTCGCGCAGATACTTGGCATGCTCCTGACGCGACTTCCTTTGC
>CBDUAB010000126.1:0-7537 GCA_965365045.1 uncultured Planctomycetales bacterium | reverse complement strand
ACCAGCCACTCTCGGCAAGAGCGGCCCACGGCCTTTGATCAACGTGGGCGATGCACTTCCCACGGCCGGAATT
This sequence comes from uncultured Planctomycetales bacterium, assembly GCA_965365045.1. Taxonomy (GTDB): domain Bacteria; phylum Planctomycetota; class Planctomycetia; order Pirellulales; family Pirellulaceae; genus CBDUAB01. The sequence goes on along the minus strand of CBDUAB010000126.1, from coordinate 7,464 downwards.
CCTCGCGTCCGGCGATATTGTTCCAGCTTTGATCGATCCAATCACCCGGATAACCGTACTGAAACGGCACGCTGTCGCTCAACCGCTGGTGAAAATCATCGGACAGGTCCCAGTCGCCGACTACCAAACTGGCTTGGATTTGTTCGCGCGTGCGAGCGCCCGCGATCACCGCCGTGACGCGCCGATCGTGCAGCAGCCAAGCCAAAGCGACTTGAGCCGGAGTTTTGTCCGTTGCATCCGCCACCGCTTTCAGATCCTCGATAATCTGAAAACTCTCGTCGTTCCAGTAGCGCGGCAAATCAATGTCTGCTCGTAAACCTACGCGTGATTCGGCTGGCGGACCCTGCTGTTGTTCGTACTTTCCCGTCAGCATGCCGCCCGCTAACGGACTCCAACACAACATGCCCATCCCCTGATCCACACAAGCCGGCAAGATCTCGCGTTCGACATCCCTCCGCAACAAGTTGTACATGTGTTGGCCGCTAACGAAGCGGGCAAGTTGTAGACGATCGCAGATTCCGTTTGCTTTGGCGATCTGCCACCCGTAGTAATTGCTGCAACCGATGTAGCGGACCTTGCCAGCGCGAACGAGGTCGTCCAGCGTTTTCAGGGTCTCGTCCAGCGGAGTGAACGGGTCTGGGCCATGAACCTGAAATAAGTCGACATAGTCGGTTTGCAGGCGACGCAGGCTGGCGTCGATCGCTTCGCAAATGTGTTTCCGTGACAGTCCTTTGGCGTTGGGTGATTCGCGCATACGAAACCAGCACTTGGTGGCCAACACGAGATCGTTGCGATTGTGGTTGCTGATGGCCTGGCCGAGCATTTCCTCGGAGACACCTGTGCTGTACATGTCCGCTGTGTCAATGAAGTTGCCACCCGCTTCGATAAACGCGTTCGTAATGTCGATCGCGGTCGCGCGGTCACACCCCCAGCCTTTCATGCCGAAAGTCATCGTGCCCAAACAAACGCGGGACACAAGCAACCCGGAATTGCCAAGATAACGGTATTTCATGGTTTCACTTTTTGTGCCTTGCGGACGAAATCGTCGGCGACTGTCACGCCGAAACCCGGTCCGGACGGTACGCGTACAACACCATTCTCGCATTGCAGCGACGAAGTTTCACAATGTACTGGCAGGCTGGTCGCGCCCTTGAACTCCTGATGCGGGCCGGGGTCCGGACAACACGATGCGAAGTGAATCACATCAAGATATCCGAGTCCGGATCCCGACATGTGCAATGTGCACGGCATTCCGGCTTGGGCCGCCATCCGCGCCACGCGCAGGCATCGAACGAACCCGCCGAAATAATGCAGGTCCGGCTGGACAATGTCGACGACCCGATGATAGATCATCTGTCGGAATCGCCACATGCTGAATTCCTGCTCGCCACCGGCGACCGGCATGTTCAGTGCGTCGCTCACTTGTTTGGTTTCTTCTAAGTGATCGAACCGGCAAGGCTCCTCAAAAAATCCATAGTTGTTCTCTTCCATCAGACGTCCCACTTGGATCGCCTTGCGCGCATCGTACGAACTGTTGGAGTCGGCATACAGCGTCATCTTGTCGCCGAAAGTCTCGCGCACCAAAGGTATCAGTTTTTCGCTCCGGCCGGGCAGCGAATCGCTGTTTCTGCTCATGCGGCCACCAACACGAAACTTAATGGCGCTGGCGTCCGTTTCGGCGACGAGCCGCTGCAGGTAATCAATCTCCTGTTCCGGCGTGTTTCCCCGGTTTCCGCTAGCACGGTAAACCGCGATTTCGCGACGCTTGACACCTCCCAACAGCTCGCCGATGGACTTGTTGGTCAGCTTTCCCAGCATGTCCAGCACGGCGAACTCCGCGGCCGCAACGCAAACCCAGAAGGCCAAGCCCTGAAACTTGTAATTGCTCTTATAGCGATAGAGTTCCCACAGCAGCGTCTCCCAGTCACGCGCGTCTTTGCCGATTACGAACGGAGCCACGCGATTCAAAAAGATCGGATACGTTTCGCTTAGGCGGGAGCCATTTACTACTGCCAAGCCTTCCGCGCCATCAGTGGAACGAACACGTGTAAGAAAGGTGCGCCCGTTTCGCAAAAGTTCGAGCGAAGCAATCTTTAGAGGTGAAGTCAAACTGCTGATTTGCAGTACGGGTGCAGCCGCAGCCCGATCCAACTCGTCGAAAGTCGGTCGGTTGTGTTGCTGGGCACCGACGGACGAATCAGATAACGCGAACGCCGCGGAACTGGCGGCGAATCGGAGAAAATCTCGACGTGCGCGATTCATGGCTGCCCCCAAAGTTGCGCGTGAGTGATTATGGAACAAATGGAAGCCCCCGACATTACGTTCTGACGATGTGTTAGAATCACGTGCGTGGCTGTCATTGGCATTTGTTGTGCAGGCGATGACGTGGGTCACTATTGCCGAGAGTGACCAGTGCGACCGTTACCTCGCTAACGCCGTGTCGGTTCTGTAGTCGGCCATACCCTGGCCGTAACACCAAACGCGCCAGTCGTTATGATATCGCAGCAGTCACTCTCGGCAAGAGTGACCCACGGCACTGCGGGCTACGAGTTGGGGCAACGAAGGTCGTTCGTTGCGGTTGCCACTACCTCATGGCGCTCACATCGTCACTGCGCGTGCAACATCATCGCGCAAGCGTGCAAACAAGCGTGAGTCTTGAAACGTGTCGCCTTTTCGGCAATGGGCGCGTAGCGTTCCTTCTTCCGCAAAACCGTTCTTTTCCAAAACGCGCGCGGATGCGTGATTTTCGGGAAAGACCTGCGCTGTGATCCGCACAAGGTTCATGTTTTGGAAACCGTAATCACAAAGTCGATCCACCACGCGGGTCGTGATCCCCTTGTTCCAATGTGATTGAGCCAACCAATAACCCATTTCGGCGAAATGCTCCATTCGGATGTCCTTGAAACCACAGCCGCCAATCAGGTCGCCGTCATCTGTTCGGATTGCCCACGCACGCGCTGCCGAGGTAGGTTGGCGCATCCGTGATACTAAGTCGAACCAAACGTCCGCGTCCGACTCGGAATAGGGATAGGGTAGGGTCAGAAGGTTCTTGGCATAAACATCTGACTCGTTGAAGATCCGGATCAGCGTGGATTTGTCGGTCGAGTGAAACTCCGTGAGGCGGATGTCATCATCGACGACCATGTCAAGCGTTGCCTGCTCCGAGGTCGAAATGGGTGTTGCACCGTTGTACAGAACTTTGGCGATACTCGCGTGGTCTTGCTGGTAATAGCCAAGCTGCTTGTAAAAGCTGACTACGCTTTCATTTCCGCTACGCACTTGTAGATTAACCTTCGGGCAACCCAAGCTACGTAAATATTCCTCCGCATGTTCGACAATCTTACGGCCGTATCCTTGACCACGGTACTCGGATTTTACGGCAAGCCGGTACAACCATCCACGCACCCCGTCGTAGCCCACAACGCAGGTGGCAACGACCTGGCCGTCAATTCGACCGACCAGAAACCCATCCCGTTGCACACCTTGCTGCCGGGCAATGGCCGCGATCGGTTCGTTCCAATCGCCTGGTAAATGCAAGGAACGCTCCCAGATTCGCACGATTTCGTCACGGTCACTTGCGCGATACGTCGAAATCACAAACCCATCATTCATCACGGATGACTCCGGTCTTGCTGGCACACTTGAAAAGGACTCGTCTAAGCCGCATGGTACCACCGCTAAAGACAGAATGTTCGCGACGTGGTTCACTCAAAGGTCGGACAACGCCACATTGTGTCATCTTGAGCCCCCAACTGGACGCCGAATACTAGCCGAGAAATTGTAAAGTAATCGCTTCCCCAATCACAAATACCTCCCAAATTGTGGTGCGGCCGTCTCAGCTGCTGCGAGCAGGCGGGACGCCTGCACCACAAGTTGTTTCTCAGCAGGTTGTAAATTATGATGTTCTAGGTTCGAGGCATCTGGCGCAACCGACGATCTAGACGATGCCAAGCGTTTCTCGCGTTCCTGATGCCGAACCATCGACAACGAGCGTGGCATTTTGGGGGGTGATCGGATGCTGGAGTTGCAAGGCACGGGAAAATCTCACACATGCAACGGAATCGTTCGGCGCGATTTTCTTCGCGTCGGTGCGCTCGGTGCGATCGGCTTGTCGCTGCCACATTATCTGTGGGCCAAGGAGCATGGCGCCGTCAAGGATGATCATGACGAACGTGCATGTATTTTGATCTTTAATTTGGGCGCGCCGAGTCAACTCGACACGTTTGATATGAAGCCAGACGCACCAGCCGAAGTGCGTGGTCCATTTAAGCCGATTCGGACCGCTTCGTCGGACATTCAGATCTCGGAGATCTTGCCCAAGCACGCCGAGATCGCCGACAAGTTTTCGCTCGTTCGCAGTTGTTATCACACGTCGGCGGCCGTTCATGATGCCGGTTGGCAGATGATGCAGACGGGCCGCATGTTTACTGGCGGAGTGGAAACGCCGCACGTGGGTGCGGTTGTCTCGTACTTGCGTGGCCGCAAGACGGACTTGCCACCGCACGTCGTGCTGCCTCAGCTCATGGGTCGCGGTGGAGGCAATCTACCCAACGGCCAGGCTGGCGGATTTCTCGGCAAAGCTCACGATCCGTTCGCGCTGATGGCGGACCCGTCAGAACCGGATTTCAAAGTCCCCGATCTATTGCCGCCTGCCGAAATCGGAACGGCGCGGCTCCAGCGCCGACGAAAGATGCGCGAGATTGTCGAAAGCCAACTCACACAGTTCGAACAAAGCGACGACGGGCGGTTGCTCAATGAAAACTTTCAGGCGGCGTATCGTATGATGACCAGCAAGCAAGCGCGTGAAGCGTTTGATCTGAGCAAAGAGAAAGACTCTGTCCGCGAGCAGTACGGTATGAATCGCTTTGGGCAATGTTGCTTGCTGGCAAGACGGCTCATCGAAGCTGGTGTACGCTTCGTCACAATCAATACGTTTCTCACGGTGTTTGACGAAATCACTTGGGATATCCACGGTTCAAAGCCATTTACTTCGATCGAAGGCATGAAAAACATCGTCGCCCCGATGTACGACCAAGCGTACAGCGCACTGATCACGGATCTCGATCAGCGCGGGATGTTGGACAACACGCTCGTTACGAACCTGGCGGAATTTGGCCGCACGCCCAAGGTCAACCCAGCCGGCGGCCGCGACCATTGTCCGCAATGCTTTACGACCTACTTTGCCGGCGGCGGCGTCCAAGGTGGTCGTGTGGTCGGCGCGAGCGATCCGATCGGTGCCGTGCCGGCGGACCGCCCCACAAAACCTGGTGATGTCGTGGCCACGATTTTCCGTAGCTTGGGATTCGACCTGGAAGCCCATCTACCCGGACCAGGCGGACGACCTTTCCCGTTAGTCGATTTTGGGTGCCATGAAATCAGTGAACTGTTTTAGATGGACAGCGCCACTTGTGTTGCGGTGTTGGTGTAAGTTCTTATGTGTGCAGGTCAAAGTGTCATCCTGAACCGAGTAACACGAGGTGAAGGATCTACCAGCAGCTCAAGCGCCGCTGGTAGATCCTTCACTCGCTGTCGCTCCCTCAGGATGACACAAAGTCGCGCTGTATTAGTAGTACTCAATTGGCCTGCCTTCCTCAATCACTGCCACAACCACGATTCAACAATGAACAGAGTTGCCCGCATTTGTAGCTTGGTTCTTTTCGCTGTTGCGGTTCTTGGCAACGCCACAACGCGATTGTCCGCGGCGGATGCACTCGTAATCCTGCCGGAAACGGTCAAGTTGTTTGGCCCCGCGGCTAGACAGCAACTGATCGTTGAACGCACCGACGGCTCCACGTTTCAAGGACAAGTCAGCAGCGGCATCGAATGGGAATCGAGTGACCCGAACATTGTCAAAGTAACCGACGGCATTGCCCGACCCGTGGGCAACGGCGTAGCTACCGTCACGGCACGCGTCACCGGTACCGAGGCCACGGTCCACGTGGCCGTCAGCGGCGCAACAGCACCGGCGGACTGGGAATTTCGGCGACACCTACTACCCGTAATTGCCAAGCAGGGATGCAATTCCGGCGCGTGTCATGGAGCATTAGCGGGCAAGGGCGGTTTTAAGCTCTCATTGCGCGGTTACGACCCGCTGGGAGATTACTTCTCGATAACACGTGAGGCACGTGGGCGGCGGATCGAGTTCTCTGATCCAGGCCGCAGCTTGATTTTGGCCAAGCCATCTGGTGTTCTGCCCCACAAAGGTGGGCTCAGGCTCGATCCTAACTCGCCTGATTACGACGTTGTCGCTGGGTGGATCACCGGCGGTGCCAAGCCGCCAAGTCCCGACGACGCGGAATTGGTGCGAGTGGAAGTGCTGCCGCCGTCGGTGATGTTAACGCCAGGCGACACTCAACAGTTCATTGTCCGGGCCACTTATAGTGACGAACGCGTCGAGGATGTAACGCGTTGGGCGAAGTACACTTCGTCCAACGAATCGGTGGCACAAGTTGATAAGGACGGGCGCGTCGACGTCGTCGGGCGTGGCGAAGGAGCAATCGTCATTTGGTTTTCTAGCCAGATTGTGCTTTCTAAGATCACTTCTCCTTACGATAACCAGATCGACTCTGTTGTTTTCGCCGAGGCGTCTCGGAATAACTTCATTGACGAGCTTGTGTTGGACAAGCTGGAGCAGCTTCATCTCGAACCGTCGTCCCGCTGTGACGATGAGACATTTGTGAGGCGGGCATTCCTCGACACAATCGGGACTTTACCCACGCCAGCGGAAGTGGTCGCCTTTCTCGACAGCAATCGTAGCGGCAAGCGTGACCGCCTGATCGAATCCTTGTTGTCACGTGATGAGTTCGTCGATTACTGGACCTATCGTTGGTGCGATGTCTTCCTGGTCAACGGCAAACGCCTGCGTCCGGCGGCCGTCAAGGCGTACTACGAATGGATTCACGATCATGTCGCGGCGAACAGTCCTTGGGACGTGATGGTAAGCGAAGTCGTGACGGCGCGCGGTTTCAGTCTCGAAAACGGCGAGACAAATTTTTACGCCCTGCATCAAGCTCCCGAAGACATGGCGGAGAACGTCAGCCAAGCTTTCTTGGGGCTCTCCATTGGCTGCGCGAAGTGCCACAATCATCCGCTCGAAAAGTGGACCAATGACCAGTATTACGGGATGGCTAATCTGTTCGCTCGCGTTCGTGTCAAAGGCTGGGGTGGCGACGGTCGCAGTGGTGACGGCAAACGGACGTTGTACTTGTCAAATACAGGCGAACTGACGCAGCCGCTCACTGGCCGGCCACAACCACCGGCGCCCCTCGACGCGGAGGCGTTGGAATTCGACGACCTCAACGATCGCCGTGAGTATCTGGCCGAGTGGCTGACAGCGCCGGAGAATCCGTACTTCAGCCGCGCCATCGCCAACCGTATTTGGGCCAATTTCTTGGGTGTGGGTCTGGTCGAACAGATCGACGACCTGCGCGCTTCAAATCCGGCGAGTAACGAGGCACTACTGTC
>CBDUAB010000125.1:0-7550 GCA_965365045.1 uncultured Planctomycetales bacterium | reverse complement strand
CCGTGGAAAGTGGCCTCTTCGTTCGGCCGCCGAAAAACTGCGATCGATGACGAGGTGATAGTATTCCAATCGGGTTGCCGCATCATCCAAGACGCCACCGAAGGAGCGTTTTTCATCGAGGTAAATCAATGGCACTGGCAATTCGATGATGCGCAGATCATGAGCGGCAGCCTCCACCCACAGCTCCAGCGGCATCGCGTAACCGACCTCGGCGATCTCGAGCTGTCGTAGTGCGTCGACACGATACGCTTTGAACCCACAGAACGCGTCCGTTAGATTCAGCCCCAAGCGTCGATTCAATTCAGCGGTCACGCGCAAGTTAACTTGGCGTCGCTGTGCCGGAGGCTCGTTGTCGCCGGGGTACTGCTTGAGGTACCGGCTACCTGAGACGATGTCGACATCTTGACAGGCGGAGACAAAGCGGGGAATTCGCTGTGGCTCGTGTTGGCCGTCACAGTCGATCGTGACTACGATGTCGTAGTTGTTTTCCGCGGCATAACGAAACGCAGTCAACAGGGCGGCACCGTAACCTTGATTAATGGGATGCGCGATAACCCGCACATCACGGCGCTCTGCCAAGCGCTGACTCGTACCGTCCGTCGAACCGTCGTCAATAACCAAGATTTCGTCGCTGTAACGAACAACTTCGTCCAAAACCGAATCGACGTAGTCAACTTCGTTGAAGACGGGCAAGGCGGTCAGGTGGCGTTTTGTAGCGGAGTCTGGAATCATCATTGAATTACCGCGGGACCACCAGAATAAACCTTCTGCCCATTCTAGGCCGGCCGGACGGCGAGTCAACGCAATCTGAGGTCCAGGAGCGTATCTACACGAGCCGCAACGGATCTGCCTCGCGCTGACTTGCCCAGACGTCTAAGCCTGCGTGGTCGGCGGCAATCTGCTGGGCAAGCGTTTCCATGGCAAACCGTTCGCTGGCAAAATGGCCGACCAACAACAGCCCGATACTCGTAGCTTCGGCTTCCAGGCAGGTGTGAAAGCTTGTTTCTCCAGTGACGAGCAGTTCGCACTGAGCCGCGCGCGCCTGTGGCAAAAACTGCCCGGCGCTGCCACATGCAATGGCCACTTGTTGAATGGACAAGTCCGCTGGTCCAACGACGCGTACGTACGGCAAACCCAGGAACTCTTTAAGATTCTCGGACACTTGATCCAATCTTGCCGTTGTTGGCAGTTTCCCCGTACGGCCTGTACCGACGCTACTGTCATTTTCGCTCGGATTGAACAGCGGTTGCACATCGGCGAGCGCGAGCCCATTGGCAAGTTGTTGATTTATTCCATCTCGCGCCGCGTCAAACGCCGTATGCGCACTGTAAATCGCGACTTGGTTGTGGATAAGTTGTAACAACATGCGGCCGACCGGCGTTTCATTGGTGATCGTCTTCAGTGGACGAAATGGTAGAGGATGGTGCGCGACAATCATGTCCGCCTGTTTTGCGACAGCCTCGGCGGCGGAGTACGGCGTTATCGTCAGGCATGTCATGACTCGGCGCAGGACGCGTGACGTATCGCCAACCAACAGCCCCACATTGTCCCATTCTTCGGCAAGGTCCAGTGGTGCCAGATTGTGTAAGTACTCGCAGAACGCTTTGATCGTCGGCATCGAAAGACCCTCCCGGGATGGACTCGGTCGCAATGATAGTTGTGGTTCACTCCCCATCAACAGCACAAATCGGAACAAGCCGCGCAAACCGATTAGAACAAACTCGGGCGGAGGATTCGCTTTTCAATTGACAACTGGCGTTTTTTACGGGGTTTACGAACGAAAGCGATCTGTTTACGAGTTGTAGGGTTGCGGACGCGCATTTCTTCGATTTGCGCGACCGTTGCGGCCGGCACGTCAGCCGATTAGCATTACATTTTTACAGAGAAATGGAACATATCCGGCGTGACCGGAAAATCTTAGCAAAAATCCGCGTTAATCGAGGAGATAGGTGATGGTTCGAACAAGAAAAGTCATTCGATGTGCGCGGGTCTGTTTGACTTGGCTTGTCGTTGTTTTGTTGACGTTCGACGTAGGTTCAGCCTGCAGCGTTCTGTACAACGGCTCAGGTGGTTGCGGTTGCCGTCTAGTTACCCAGTCGATCAGCTTTAGCGACACCGGCTGCGGGATTGTTTTCACGCCCACGCCGCGCGCTCCGGTTCGCATTTCGGCTCCCGTCCGCAAGTCACGGAGTTCTTGTCACGACTGCTTCGTAGCTGGCTGCGATGGAATTTGTGGGGGAAATCTTTCGGATTGCTGCGGAGGGGATGGCGTTGTCATATCAGAATGCGGCGACGGCGGCATTGTGGATTACAGCGATGAAGGCACCGATACCGAATCGGATCGAGGCAGCATCGTTGTAGATAATGTCGCTCCAATCGTCGAGGCGGAGCCGGACCTACCCGCGGATGCCCCGGTGCCGTTGGACCTTGTTCCGAAGGATGTTGCTCCGATGCCCCGGACGGCTGATGACCTAATCGATGACCTCAAACCCGAAGTTACGGACGATACAGGTCTAGATGACTTGTTCAATGACGATGCGGTGGATGTGGCGCCAAGTCCAGCCGGCGACGCGCCGGCCGCGGGCGATTCAATTATGGATGATCTTTTCAACGACAGGGCTACTGACGCAGTCCCCGCGGACGCGGCTCCTGCCGCCGATGATTCCAGCTTGGATGATCTGTTCAATGACGCGGCTACCGACACGGTCCCCGCGGATACGACTCCCGCTGCTGATGACTCCAGCTTGGATGATCTGTTCAACGACGCGGCTCCATCTGCCGACGACGATTCCAGCCTGGATGATTTGTTCAATGACGCAGCTACCGACGCGGTTCCCGCGGACGCGACACCAGCCGCAGCCGACGATTCCAGTTTGGATGATCTGTTCAACGACGCAGCTACCGACGCAATCCCAGCGGACACGACTCCAGCCACCGACGACGATTCCAGCTTGGATGATCTTTTCGACGACGCGGCTGCCGACGCGGTCCCCGCGGACACGACTCCCGCTGCGGACGACGATTCCGACATTGATAACTTGTTCAACGACGCGGGTAGCAACCAAGCTCCGGCCGAAGGAGATGATCTGGACGATTTGTTTAGCAGCCGCCACTTGGCCACAACGCGTCCAATTTCGTTCGTCGCCAGAGAGGACATTCAGCCGTTGCGAGCTTGGCTCGACAATACTGGCCAATTCCGTACGGTTGGCCGTTTGGTCGTAATTGGCGAAGACCACATTCGTTTGCGTAAGCCGAACGGTCGTGTCTGCACAGTCCCATTCGACCGGCTCAGCACGCAAGACGTTGATTATGTCCGTCAGCAGGCGAAGCAACATGCCGCTGCGTTGAAGGTCGCGGCGCGTGATAACGCAAACTAGACCCGCACGGGATGGATGCGCGTTGCGGGATACGTATTGCGCGTTGCGAGATACGTGCGGTCGATCCTCCACACGGAAATGAATCTCGTGTCCTCAGCCCGCATCTCGTATCCCGCAACACGCATCTCGCAACCCGTCTCAATTGGCTCCTAAATGCGCGACCATCTCTTCGGCCGCTTTCTTGCCGCTGGCCACGCACTGTGGCACGCCAATGCCTCGATAGGCATTGCCGGCGACACGCAGTCCAGGCCAGGCTTGCAGTGCCCGCTCAATGCGGGCAATTCTCTGGCCATGACCAATGTGGTATTGAGGCGTTGACCGTTGCCAGCGATGAACGGAAAAGTGGACGGGCTGGCCGCGAGCTCCAATTAAGTCCGCCAGTTCGGCGCAGACGAGTTTCCGCAGATGGTCGTCGTCTAAGGCGACCAACGCTGGCTGGCAAGCGCCGCCGACGAACACGCGAAACAACACATGATTGTCCGGTGCACGTCCGAGAAACTTTACACTCGAAAAACTCACGGCGATGATTGGGCGGTCCGCGATTTTCGGAACGACGATTCCGAATGCATCCAGTGGGTGCTCGATTTGCTGCCGTCGAAATCCAATACAGGCGACCGCGACGCTGGCGTATTCGATAGCGTTGAAAGCGTCTGACATCTCCGCGTCGAACCTTACCAGCGCTGCGGCTTGATGGGTGGGGATTGCCAAGACCACACCGTCGAAAACTTGCGACTCGCGCCCTTCGAACGTGAGTTGCCAGCGACGGTCATGGGATGGCTTGATAGATTTGACAGACGTCTTTGTCAATATGGCGGTAGCAGTACCGCAGTCTGATTGACGTAGGACCTCGTTTTGCAATGCCGTGGCGAACGATTCCATACCATCGCGTGGCGCTAGAAACAGTCCGTAGCGCGCGCCCGATGCTGTGCTTGTTTGCTCGCGCGCCGATCGACCACGATCGCGCAGGCCTTTCCAGATGCTACCGCTTTCACGTTCCATTTTGGCAAAGCGTGGTAAGGCTGCCGCGACGCTCAGTTTTGTCGGATCGGCCGAATAGATGCCAGAGACTAACGGTTGGACGAGTCGCTCGTATGCTTGTTTGCCCAAACGCCGCGTCGCGAATTGTGCCAATGACTCTTCTTGCGAGTCAGTACGTGGACGGACAAACGGTTCACAAGCCATACGCAATCGGGCCGGCCAGCTGAGCAGCGTTGAAAACAGTACTGACCGCAATTGCGTCGCTCCCATCAATTGAAAGCCTAGCGGGACATCATGCAGCTTGCCTCGAAAAGCGACCAACGCACGGCGGTGCTGGGGATTGGTCTCGATCAATTGTTCACGGAAACCGATTTCTTCGGCCAAATCTTGGGCGGCGGCCGTATCGCCGCCGGCCAGGAAATTATCGGCGCTGGCTTCGATCAGAAATCCATCCGTTCGCACCGTCCGCAGCACGCCACCTAATCGTTCGGATGACTCGTACAGCACGTACCGCCAGCGGGGCGCGCGTTTGCGCAGCCAATATGCCGTGGCCAAACCCGAGATACCGCCGCCAACAATAGCCACGGCCGGTTCTTCTGACATCGAGGCGGTTCCCAACGTTCGATTGTCCTATCCACAAAGTGTGGCAATTATCAACGCACCAACGAAACGAAACAAGGACAGGACTACATCGCTTTCACTTGCAGGCGCACCGTGCTATTTTGTTGCGCTGATTCCCGCCAACCGGCAAGACACGAATAAAGGAACGCGGCTTGAAAATTGGACCGACGCGGATCGACGACAGCTTTGCCGAAGCTTTTCCGATGCAGTTTACGCGGCTGATTGTCACCGCACACAACGAACATTGGCTGGACGCAGCCGTCCGCGAGTTTTGTGGATACAGTAGTTCCGTCATTGCTTGTGATGCTGAAGCTGGCATGGAACATCATCTCGATGAAGCCCAAACTCCCGACGGACGCTGCGGTGCTGCCTTGATGGCATTCGGTTTTTCTCGAGACAAATTGGCCCGCGCCGTTGCGAACCGCGCTAGCCAGTGCATTATGACTTGTGCGACGACCGCCCTTTATGACGGCTTGCCGGAGGCTGATGCGCGCATCCCGCTAGGAAAGCATATGCGATTCTTTGGCGACGGCTTTCAAAAGAGCAAAGTCATCAATGGCCATCGTTATTGGCGTGTCCCGGTAATGGACGGCGAATTCGTGGTCTCAGACAATGCCGGCATCGCACAGGGTGTCGCTGGCGGCAACATCATCATTCAAGGAGTTCAACTTGACAGCGCGCTGGATGCCGCGCAACGAAGCGTGGATGCATTGCAAACGATGTCCGGCGTCATTACCCCGTTTCCGGGTGGAGTCGCGCGCAGCGGTAGCAAAGTCGGCTCGCGGTACAAGAAACTCAAGGCTTCAACAGCGGATGCCTTTTGCCCGATGTTGCGCGGCAGGACGGAATCCAAGTTGCACTCGGACGCGCAAGCCGCACTTGAGATTGTGATAGATGGCGTTAGCGAGGAGGCGGTGGGACTAGCGATGACCGCTGCCACCCGTGCGGCTGCCGGACCGGGAATTGTCGCCATCACGGCCGGCAACTATGGGGGAAAGCTGGGGCAATACCAGTTTCATTTGCGGCAATTGCTTGCGGAAAAATAAGCGGGCAATCGTACGGCTTGGTCTCACGCAGATTGCCGCGCAAGCGCTTCTTGAACACCCACGTAGGCCATGCGGGACTTGAGGCAGACCTGCTTGAACGCTGACGGGCGAGAGACGCCTTCCAAGCGAAATGTCTCCGTCTTGCCGAGAAGAAAAATCAAATCGCCAGCGTGATACCATTCTTGACCACGTTGGACATCGATATCAATCGAGTCAAAACGATCTAGATCAACTGATTTTTCTTCTTTCTTGCAGCTAATACCGAGCTCCACGACGATGCGCCGGTTGGTGACCCGGTAGCGACGTCCGACAAATGGTAGCACCTTCATCAGATAAAGCATCAAAGCAATCGGGATTGAAGCAAGTGCGATTAAGTTCCCCAGCTTGAAAATATAAAAGCCCGCCTTGACGTCGTACCATCGTCCCAGGAATCTCCCCAAGCCGTACGATGCGTTCGAAGGCCAGACGGTCATAACCGTCACTTCGTGTGCATCTGAGGGAGTCACTCCGGCGATCGCTTGTTTCATTTTGCTGCTCCGAGAGCTGTGAATTCCATGAAGTTCATGAGCGTATCAGATCGGTCCAGCAGGGCAAAGGGGCGAAGCGCGAAGGGAATGTAGCGCAGCGGATCAGCACTAAATGAACGTTCACCGTTCTGGGACGCGTGTTGTGACTGACTTGTTCATTCTCCTCACATGCTTTCGCGCGCTAATGGAGAGGATTCCAAGGCACCAAAGGACCACGCCGAACGTTCCGGGTTCGGGTACCGAAATGGCAGCGGCCGCTCCCTGTTGCCAATGCAAGCCGATCTGATTCAAATCCGCCGCATTGACACGACCGTTTCCGTCAAAATCACCGTTGGCCCATGACGAAACCCCGACATCCAACCAACGAAGGGCCAATGCGTTTAGGTCCGGCGCGTCGACACGGCCATTTAGATCCGCATCGCCCGTGACGAAGGCGTTGCCCGTTTGCTCCGTGCCGGCTTGCACCAGCCAGATATCACGATCGGCGAGATCGACAACGCCGTTATCATCCAAGTCAAACTCGGGCTGTTGCGTGTTCAATCCGTCGTACATCAGCATATTGAGATCGGACAGGTCGCAGATCTGGTTGTCATCAAAATCGCAATCGAGCGCTGGAGTAACGAGTGATTTGATTTGATAGATTCGGCCCGTGTCGCCGTTGCTGGAACCAAAACCACCCCCCGGCGAAATATCCGCTACGAATAGCGAGTCGTTTGTCGAGAGTAATCCATCGAGGTGTCCGATAGTTGGTTCGTCATTGTGAATGATGTGAAAGTATGAATCGTCATCTAGATTGACGAACACGAGCGGGTTTTCTTCGTTCGACGTGCCTCCTAAACTGAACTTGCCATGCATCCCCACAAAAACGCCATTGCTCAACGCGGAGGGGAATCCTGGCGGTGAAAAAGCGATATCGTTGGGACCTTCGCCTTCGTCGCCGTTGGGGGCGGGAATCGGTTGGAATGCCACCAGTGGATCGATGCCACCGTTGCCAATCAAAT
>CBDUAB010000124.1:0-7562 GCA_965365045.1 uncultured Planctomycetales bacterium | reverse complement strand
TCTCACCGGCAATGCCCGCATCGAGCTGTCGCGCCTCACGGTGCCGCAGTACCGAAACGCTCTAGCAGACCTCATCGGTCAATTCACTCCAACGCCGCGCGACAACACCCGTCGCCGCCGAGGACAACGAACGCAAGATGACGCTCCACAGGCACCACCTGAACCTGGTCTGCGCGCCCAGTACTATCAATCCAAGGGAATGAGCAAGGCCGACAAGCTCCAGCAGGATCGCGTCGACCGGAGCGTTGATTTTGAATTCGAAGAACACAGCCCGGCCGAAGGCATTCCCGCTGACCAGTTCGCGGTTATCTGGCAGGGTGCGCTGGTAGCCAACGATACGGGCTACTATGAGTTTCGCGTCCGTACCGAAAACGGGGCCCGCCTTTACCTCAATAGCGACGCGCCGCAGCGCCGCCGCAAGCTCCGTGACGACAGCGCCGTGGCTGGCCAAGCGGCACTGATTGACGCTTGGGTTGGTTCCGGAAAAATGCGCGAGCAAACCGCGCGCGTCTTTTTGCTCGGTGGCCGCCGATATCCGCTCCGTTTGGAGTTTTTCAAGTACAAGGAAAAGACAGCGTCGATCAGGCTCCAGTGGAAGCCGCCACATGGCATTTGGTCCGTCCTTGACCACCACCATCTGAACACGGCTCTTACGGCGCGAGTTTTTGTTGCCGACACACCCTTTGCCGCCGACGATCGAAGCCTCGGCTACGAACGTGGCAGCTCGGTCTCGCTGAAACCCGACTCGGCAAAGCGCAAAGCCGCCGTCGCGGCTGCTGCCGAAGTGGTCAATCGGCTTCCTCTGCTCGCTAGGTTCGACGACAGTAGTTCAGACCGCGAAGAACTACTCAGAGATTTCGTGGCCCACTTTGCCAGCGTTGCCTTCCGCCGCCCGTTGACTAGCGCGGAAGATGAGTTTTTTCGCGAAGTCCCGTTCGCCGGAGCGCCGAACCTGGACGCTGCCGTTCGCCGGGCTGTCTTACTCATTCTTGAGTCGCCACACTTTCTCTACACCGACCTTACACCTGCTGGCCAAGCGCCCAGCCAGCATGCGATTGCCTCACGACTCGCGTTTGCTCTCTGGGATTCAATCCCCGATGAGGCATTGTTCGAGGCTGCCAGCAACGGCCAACTCACCACTGCGGAACAAATCGAAGCACAAGCCCGTCGCATGATCGCTAGTCCGCGTACCAACGCCAAGATGCGCGACTTCTTCGACCACTGGCTCGAACTCGAAGAACGTGACCTTGCCAAAGACAAGGCAATGTTTCCCGAGTTTGACGAAGCCGTCATCGCTGATCTACGCCGTTCCCTTGAGCTGTTCATCGAACAAGTGATCTGGAGCGACCAGTCCGATTATCGCCAACTCTTGCTTGCCGACTACCTCGTTCTCAACGAACGGTTACGCGGGCTGTATCAATCCGAGCCGCGGGACGAATCCACTGAGTTCGCTCCCACGGAAACCGCCAAGAACCACTCGGCAGAACTTGCCGACTCCGTGCCCTCCGACGGGGCCACGGTTCAGTCCGAGCCCACAAATCAGTCCCCCGAGCCCCCAGTCCAGTCCGACCCCACAATCCAGCCCGAGCCCGACTTCGAACTCATCGCGTTCTCGCCCAATCAACGCGCCGGGGTACTCACGCATCCGTACCTATTGAGCGCATTCGCCTATCACAACAACACTTCACCAATCCACCGTGGAGTATTCCTCACTCGAAACATTGTCGGCCGCAGCCTCAACCCACCTCCCATCGCGGTCGCGTTCAAGAACGACGAATTCGCGCCGGATCTAACGATGCGGGAAAAAATCACCCAGCTCACCCGCGATTCTGCTTGCATGTCCTGCCACAAAGTCATCAATCCGCTTGGTTTCGCACTGGAGAACTTTGACGCCGTCGGCCGCTGGCGCACCAGCGACAACAACAAGCCGGTCGATACCAAAAGCGAATACACGACCGCCGAAGGACAAACTCTCAAAGTCCAAAATGCGCGTGACGTCGCCAATTTTGCCGTTAATAGCGAGTCCTCCCACCGGGCTTTCGTTACGCAAGTGTTTCAGCACCTGGTCAAGCAGAACCCGTCCGCCTATGGACCGGACGTCATCGATCAACTGCGTTCACAATTTGCAGAAGACAACTTCAACATTCAGAATCTATGGGCAAGAATCGCCGCGCTGGCGGCCGCCCACGGTTCCACCGAAACCCCAGAATCCGAGTTAAGTCATGACACTCCCGATACACAATCGCCGCCAATTTCTTCGTGATTTCGGTCTCGGTGCGGCTGCGATTCCGTTCCTGTCTGGATTGCCGAGTCTACAAGCCGCTGCCGGCAACGGCACCACCGCCCGCAAGCGACTCATCGTAATGTTCTCACCCAACGGTACATTGCCTGATGAGTTCTGGCCGGATGAATTTGGTCCGGACACGCCGCTTCAGCTCAAGCCGATGCTCGAGGCACTTGATCCGTACCGCGAACAGACTCTGATTCTCAAAGGCGTCGACAACAAAATCCGCGGCGACGGCGATAACCACATGCGCGGCATGTCTTGCCTATTGACCGCTACCGAATTGAACCCAGGTAATATCCAAGGTGGCTCCCACACTCCCGCCGGCTGGGCCAGCGGGATCTCCATCGATCAGCACGTCTGCAACTATTTTCAGTCTCGCGAGGAAACGAGGACGCGCTTTGGCTCGCTCGAATTTGGTGTCGCTGTCCCTAACCGAGCCGATCCGTGGACTCGCATGTGTTACGCCGGTGGCGACAAACCTATCGCTCCGATCGATGATCCCGGTCAAATGTTCGAAAAGCTCTACGGCGGAGTCCAAGATCGAGAGAATGTCGCGAGCATTCTCGACCACGTCTACGATGACTTGCGTCGTGTCTCCAAGAGCCTCGGTCGCGAGGATCGCGCGTTACTCGAAGAACACATGCAGCACGTTCGCGAATTGGAGAAGGACATTGCAGCGGCCGAAAACCAGAATGAACTCGTTCATCCCGAACCCGAAATCGATCCCGATATTGAATTGGTCAACGACAATACGCCCGCAATTAGCCGTATGCAGATTAACCTCATGGTCAATGCGCTCGCCAACGACATGACCCGCGTCGCCAGCCTGCAGTTCATGCGTTCCGTGGGCCAGGCCCGCATGCGCTGGCTCGATGTCCAAGAGGGTCACCATTCGCTTTCCCACGAACCAGACAACAAAAAAGAGGCTTACGAAAAGCTCAAACGCATTAACGCTTGGTTCGCAACTGAGCTGGCGTACCTCGTCGAGTGTCTCGCCAGCACTCCCGAGCCTGGCGGTGTCGGTGGCAGTATGCTCGACAACACCCAGATCGTCTGGCTCAACGAACTTGGCAAAGGCAATTCTCATACGCTGTCTAACATTCCATTCGTCCTCATCGGTGGTGGTGCCGGTTTCACGACCAATCGCGCCCTCGATCTCAAGGGTGTGCCGCACAACCGTCTCTGGCTGGCGTTAGCGCACGGCATGGGGCAAGAAGAGCTCGAGACGTTTGGAACGGAGCGATTCTGCAGCGACGGAGCGCTCGATCTCGCTTAGGCACATCTCGGAAGTCCCAATCTCTATTGTGATGTCTTTTGCAAACGGAGCGACTGTTTTCGTTCATAAAGTTCGCGTCTTTTAATCAAAAGCTGCCGAAACGCGGAATCCGCGTCAACTAAATTGGTCGCCTCGTCAATGGTCTTTAGCGCTGTTTCAAATCGGCCGGCTGCGGCGTAAGCGGCCGCAAGCACGTCCAAGACCATTGGTGACTGACGTTTCGTTGCTTCCGCGACACGCTCCGCGAGACGAATCGCATCGGCGCTGTCACGCACTTCTTCATCCGAACATGTGGAAAGACACCAAGCCAACTTGAGGGCGATTCCATGCGAATCCGGTTTATTTTTCACAATCTCACGATAATGGCCGACTGCCTCTGCCATCTTTCCCTGCTCCGCCAAGACATTAGCGAGATGAGCTCGTGCTTCGATAGAACCGGGCGCAAGACGTAAAGCCTCGGCAAAATGTTCCGCCGCTTTTGTCATTTGCCTTTGTTGAATGTAAGCAACGCCCAAATAAACGTGTGTCGGAGCGAATTCTGGATCGATCGACAAAGCTGACCGTAAATGAGACATCGATTCGTTCCATTTTTTCGTGTCCTGCAACAGCTTGGCCAGCGCGGTGTGTGTCTTGGCGGATCGTGGATCAGCTTGCAAAGCCGCTTCGAAGCTGGCACGAGCGTCCTGAGGTCGATTCTGTAACAAATGGACGGTCGCCAAATTAAAGTGAAAATCCGCGACATTCGAATCAAGGGCAATCGCTGCCTGTAACCGCCCGAACGCCGCATCGGGATCACGCTGTCGTAGAAAGAACTCGCCCACGTAGTTCTGCACCTTGGCTGACTGCGGAGCGAGCTTCAACGCTCGCTTGTAGTGATCTCTCGCCAAGCCCAAGTCGCGGCTCTGTTCTGCTTCGATGGCCAAACCGCAATGGCTGATCGCCATTTGCGGGGCAGCTTGGCGATCATAAAACTCGGCCGCGCCCACAAAGCCCGAATCTCGAAAGGCTTTCGCGATAGGGGCGAATCGAACCGCTTTCGGATCGCTCAACCATCGCCCTGAAAAGGGAATGCTAAGCTCGCGTTGACGCCGGTCGCTGGCGTCCAGTTCTTTCAAATCGGACTGCAATTGGTCCACTTTCAACGGGCCGATATAGATGGTGGAGAGTCGACCATCCGCATCGATCAAGAAGCTCGTGGGCACAGGAAACGGTCGGGAATTCGAAAACAGCTCAGCACGCAATAGCTCAAGCTGGCTGAGCAACGGCTCAGTTGCACGAGCCGCCGTGAACGGAAAATTGCGATCCGCAATGGCTTTCTTCGCAGCGGCAGCGTTCGAAGTGTCTGTGCCGATCCCGTCAACACTGAGAGCGACAATGCGGATCCGCGTGTTTCGTAACTCGTCGGCCCGCGCGGTGAATTCGGCCATTTCGGCTCGACACATTGGACACCAGCTGGCCCACAGTTGAATCAACGTCGGTTCGCCCCAATCGAATTCTTCCGCCTCACCGGCAAACGTTTCATATGGCAACTCCGGCAGCGGCACACGCGCTCCGAGCGAAACTCGGGCATGTTCTGTTTCTGGAGGTAGCTTTGGAATCGATGGGGCAAGCTCCTGTGTTTCAGATCGTGCGGGAATCGGCGCTGGAGAAACCGGCAAAGCGGTTCCGCTACCTTGAATCAATTGGTAACGATGGTCTGCGACAAGATCAGAAAACGTTTCTGACGTGCCGCCTGGCCAGTGAACAACGATTCGTTGGATGTCCGTATTGTCGGACAACCCGAAATGAACCCATTTGCTCGATTGACTCAAAAATGCGTTGCCAGCACGAACCGTGCGGATATCAATCTGGGAAACTCCCTTTCTAAAGAGCCGTACGCGAGCTCCGATCGCGTCTCGATTGCACTCGGTACCGACCAGACGCACGGCAAGCCAATGGTTCCCGTTGCGCCAGTCGTTGCGCAGAAAGCGGATTTGGGGTGCGGTGCGGTTGATTTGAAACAAATCGAGATCACCATCGCCGTCCCAATCGACGTAGGCGGTCGTTCGAGCATCGTCCAAGAAATCCAAACCCGTTGTGGCTGACACGTCGGCGAAACGAAGCTGGCCAGTATTCAAGAAACACCGATTGCGTTCGTAACCGCTCCACGATCGGCCTTCGTCGACCAGCTTATTCAACGCTCGAAACGCGGCCGCGTAGTCACCACCTTCTTCGAGTCCGACTTCCTTCAAAGGTCCACGCGACACGACCTGTCGCCACCAAAAGCTTCACAAGTCGTCGGGATCATTGCGTGTGAAATAGCCATTCGCCACCACAATGTCTTCGTAGCCGTCGTTGTTCAGGTCGACAAATTGCGAACCCCACGACCAAAGGCCCATCATGATGTGTGCTGGCGAGCTAACGTCGCGAAATCGACCGCCTTGCGTATTTTGAAACAGCGAATTGCCTCGCGCCATATATTGAAACTGTTGCCGAACTTCCGCGGATTCGTTCGGCCTGAATTTCCGTTGATGGACGATCCGGTTGCCAGCGGCCGAAAACATATTGGCTACATACAAATCCATCCAACCATCTCGATTGAAATCGCTCCACGAACCGGACATACCGAAAGATTGGTCTTCGACTTGCGCGCTCCCGGCGACGTCCGTGAACTTGCCTTGATCGTTGCGAAACAGATTATTGCGTCCGTAATCGTTCGCGACATACAAGTCCAAGTCGCCGTCGTTATCGAAGTCTTCCCATGCCGCCGCGAAACTGCGACGAGTCGCCTCTGCTTCCAAGCCGGCTTCGCGAGTCACGTCGTTGAATTTCCAATTTCCTTCGTTCCGCAACAAAACGTTTCGTCCGCCATTTCTTGCATCGTGAAACGGAACGGGTGCGGCCAGGACTTGTCTCCTTCGCCATCTTGCGAGATAGACACAGGCGAATATGTCGAGGTCACCGTCGAGATCGTAGTCCGCCGCACACAATGTGTATGCTCCGCGCGCACGCGCGATTGTCGAACGCAGGGCAAACTTGCCGTGGCCGTCGTTTTCCATCAGCACCAAAGCAACTGTCGTGCTGATCACCAAATCCTGATCGCCATCATTATCCATATCGATCAGAAGCGCGCCATGCGTTTGTTCATGCCAATCCACTCCGGCAGCGGCGGAGACGTCAATTGCGGTGTTGTCAAGCGAGTGTAGAAAAAGACGGTTCGGTAGTGAGCTACTTTGACAGACGTACACGTCATCCAACCCATCGCCGTTCACGTCGCCCACGGCACAACCTTGCATGCCAGATGAGTCCACGCGAAGCAGCCGATCGTTCCAATAGTCCAGAGAGTAAGCCAGTTGTTGCCGATAACTTTTGTTTCCGGCAAAGACGGCTTCGGTACAGTCCGAAAACAAGGTGCCGCCTGGACTAGTTGTTTTCGCTTCTTCGTAGTCCAGGACCTCGATGGAATTCAAACGATGTGTCGCATTGTCAGAGGGTAGGAACCATTTCGCGCGCCAATGCGCATGGATTTCGTGACTACCGGGATTTGTTTCTCTAAAGATCGATACGAACTGGTCCGTTGTCACTTTGTCGGACGCGGCGTCAACACGAAAGACCTTAAACTGAACGCGGAGACCAGCCGTGTTTTTGACAAGCAGTTCGCTCAAAGCGCGATGAAAGCCTGCCGTTCCGGCGTACCGAGATAAATCAGTTTGCGGGGAGGGCCGTCTTACCGTTAACGCTGCATCTCGGAAGACAACGTTTAACGATGCGGGCCTTAAACGATCACATCGAAAGTCGCGTGTGACGAAGTTTTCGAGATGCTTCGTGGTAAACGGCTGTTGTGACGTTAAGATTCTTGCCAACTTCTTCCACTGAGTGCTGATTGAGTCTTGAACAATCTCGGTATCCCAGCCATCCAAGCGCGGGTCGTCGATGAATCGCGAGTCCGTCTCTTGCCCACACACGTTTTGAGAGGATGTTCCGAACCACACGAGCAATAGAACAATCGAGCATTGGAGT
>CBDUAB010000123.1:0-7568 GCA_965365045.1 uncultured Planctomycetales bacterium | reverse complement strand
TAGCAATGGGACAGTCCAAGTTCCCGTGCTAGCAATCGTCTGTTTTTCACAAGTGCTCGATGATTGGATTTAACCGGAACTAACCGTAGTTCCGAAGATACCTAACGTGCTTGTTTTCACGAGCACACCACATCTGCTCGTCCTGCCGAATTTCCCGCCTCTACCGCTCATCTCGGCCGTCAAAGCCCTACCGCCTCATTCGAAGAGAGTTCAGATGATCCTGAAATTGTCCTTGTTGCGCGCGCTCAAAAAGCTCGCAACAGGCTCCAGTGCAGAACCTTGGCGCCAATCCAAGCGTGGCGGCCGGCCCATTGTTTTCAGTGTGTTGCTCGCTTTGGCCTTGCAAACCGGCTGCGCGTACACCGGCAACGTGCGCGATTATGTAAGCAACGGATTTAAAGTCGGTCCCCAGTATTGTAAGCCAGGTGCTCCAGTTGCCGACGATTGGATCGATTCCTATGACGAACGTGTAAGTCTCGAGTTGCCAGCGTATCCGGATTGGTGGAACTCTCTGAACGATCCTGTTCTGTCACAGTTGATCTTTGACATGTACCAACAGAACCTGTCACTCAGGGTTGCCGGTACGCGAGTGTTACAAGCCCGTCATCTGCAAGCAATCGCAATTGGTTCGCTGGCCCCACAGGATCAG
Organism: uncultured Planctomycetales bacterium; assembly: GCA_965365045.1. Classification (GTDB taxonomy): domain Bacteria; phylum Planctomycetota; class Planctomycetia; order Pirellulales; family Pirellulaceae; genus CBDUAB01. The sequence continues at coordinate 6,919 of CBDUAB010000123.1, read as the reverse complement.
CAAACGTTCGGTGAATTCGCGCATCTCCAGTTCAGTAGAAACACGGTTCCGGGCACCATCCCGGGTTCGGCACTTACAGCTAACAGATGGTCGCGAGGTTTGTCCGCCGCCTGGGAATTGGATGTCTGGGGAAAATTTCGCCGCAACGTGGAAGCTGCCGACGCATCTCTGGATGCTTCGGTCGAGGGCTACGACGCAGTACTGCTTGCTTTGCTGGCCGAGACTGCCGCGACCTACGTGGATTTGCGAACGACCCAAGAACGCCTACGGTTCGCGCGAGCGAATGTCGAGATTCAGGAAGGATCACTGCAGATCGCGGACGTCAGGTTTCGCAACGGAGCCACAACCGAGTTGGATGTGACCCAAGCGCGTGTTCTGTTGCAGAACACAAAGGAGTTGATTCCGATACTGGAAACCCTCCTGCGGCTTTCCAACAATCAGTTGTGCGTATTGCTAGGCATACCACCACGCGACTTGACCGGTGAGATTGGTGCGGGCGAGATTCCCGTCGCGCCAACAAACGTTGCGGTTGGTATTCCCGTAAATTTGCTCCGGCGTCGGCCTGATGTCCGCGAGGCGGAACGGCAGGTTGCTGCACAGAGCGCACGCATCGGAGTCGCGGCGGCTGACCTGTTGCCCCATTTTTCCATTCTCGGTTCCATTCGGACGGAATCCTCGAAATTCAGCAACTTGTTTGACTCCAGCAGCTTTGCCGGCACGATTGCCCCTGGCTTCAATTGGGACGTGCTTAATTATGGTCGGCTGCTGAACAATGTGCGGCTTCAGGATGCACGCTTCCAGCAGTTAGCGATTGAATATCAGCAGACTGTACTGGAGGCTAATGCGGAGGCGGAAAACGCAATCGTCTCATTCCTGAATTCGCAACAGCGTCTGCGCGAGGTTCAGGGTGCTGTCGAGGCCGCCACGCGTTCCGTGGATTTAGTGCTCACGCAGTATCGCGAGGGAGCAACCGACTTTAATCGCGTATTTACACTGCAGGACATCTTGGTTCAGCAACAGGATCGTTTGGCTCAAGCTCAGGGTGAAATCGTTCAAGGTTATATTGCTATCTACAGGGCCTTGGGTGGTGGTTGGGAGATACGTCTGGGTGCTAACGGCGGACTGCCCATCGCACCAGAGGCCATTGAAGAACCGGAAATGGAACCGGAAGAGATTCCAGCCGTACCGGTACCGGTACCGGATGAGGATGCCTAACCCGGGCCGCCACCACGTGAGCTTGCCTCCGTGGGGCGATGATCATAACCAGAACGAAAGTGTAAGCAGAAATCCGTCCGCCACCGCCCGAGCTTGCCTCGGTGGAGCGCTGCTCACGGTCACAACGTCGCTAGGCTGAGCAGCGATCCACCGAGACGAAGCATCTCGCGGAGCGAGATGCCCACACTTGACACAGACAGGAGCTACACATGAGGCGTCCCATGGTAAGCATGATTGCATTGTCGGTATGCATCTGTCTCAGTTCGCAGGCAATCGCCGGAGACTTTTCCTTTTGGAGCAATTTGCTCTCCTCGAAATGCGTCCCCGACTGCATTGGTAAATGGTGTTGTGATGACTACTGCGCAAAGGAACCACCTTGCTTGTGCGCTCCGCTTTCCCTTTGTTGCGACGACTACTGCCCCAAGAAAGTACCATGTGTATGTCCCAGTCTGCGCTTCTGTTGCGATGACTACCGCGCGAAATGCCCACCGAGGGTTTGTTGCCGGACATGCCAGGATTTGAAATGCGGACCGGAGTGTTGTGGCAGCGGTCACGCCGGATGTCGTGCGTGTCAAGCCACCTCCTACGTTAGAGAATTGAAATCCCCCACAAACTAGGCCTCTGGTTGCCCACACTCTTTTAGGTGACCCATGCATTTCCGCGTAGCCACACTAGCAACAGTCATGTTGAGCCTGGCTGTTGCGCGGAGTTCCCAGGCCCAAAATCCCACCATGAATGTCCCTTCTCAACCGGAAGCGGCCTTTGCGAAGGCCGAGCTGGATTTTCTGGAAAACCGTGTGGAGGCATTGGAAGCAACACGAGCCGAAATTGCGAGGGTTTTTGGCGGCAAGTTTTCCAACGAACGTAGCCGTTTTGGCGTCGGAATCGATCTCTATTCGACTCCGGATTTCGAGGGTGGCCTTATTGTTCGCGGCAAGCACGCTGCGATGAAAGTCGGCGGTTTCGTTAAGGCGGATTTCATCTACGACTTTGACCCCATTGATTCAACGGACTTGTTCAACACAACGACCATCCCGATCGGGGCGCCGGATCGTACAAACGCTCGCTATCATGCCAGGTCGACGCGGTTCAGTTTTGACACGCGCTGGGATTCGGACGTTGATACAGTCCATGTGTTATTCGAAGGCGATTTCTTCAGTGACGGAGACCGCTATCGACTTCGGCACGCCTACGGTGAAGTTGGCTCGTTGCTTGTCGGAAAGACATGGACTACGTTTCACCAATCGGGAGCGTCTCCGAACACACTGGACTTTGAAGGTTCGGTCTCCAGTGTCAGCCGGCGGCAGGCCCAGGCCCGGTGGACTCAACCAATTTGCCATAAAGATCTAACCCTCGCATTATCAATCGAAGATGCACAATTCATCGTAGACGAGCCGGACGACCTACCCGGCGACTCGCGCTCGCCGTTGCCCGATTTCGTGATTCGCCTCAGGCTTGACCGGGACTGGGGACAGTTTCAAATCGCCAATCTCTATCGGAGAGGAGGGTTTCAGCCCACCGGAGGCCATGTGGAAAAAGGGAACGGATGGGGATTCAACTTTTCGGGAGTTGGGCTCTTGACCCAGCGAACCGAGGCCTATTACCAAATTGTTTTCGGCGACGGCATCGGCAGCTACCGCGGTCTGCCGGACGCCGCGCCAACGTCCGCGGATTCGATTGAGGCGTTAAGTACGTTCGCTTGGATGGTCGGCATTACGCACAATTGGACCGAATACCTTAGCTCCAATTTTACGTACGCCGAAAACAGTGTGGACAATACGCCCTTTCAAGAACCAGGCGACGTTCACCGTACAACGTATTTGGCCGCCAACCTGATCTGGAGCCCCTTGGATCGCGTTGACGTGGGTATCGAATATCTTTACGGAACTCTGGAGAATGTCGAAGGCGCCGTGGGGAAGGCAAACCGTATACAAACTGCCGTTATCTTCTATTTGCCGTGACTCTCGAACTTGACTGCATTCATCAGTCGTCAGAATCCGCCAACTTTCTAACAACACGCAGTCCGATCTTCCAGTCCCAATTCCACGCTTGCTTGCGGAGATCTTCATCAACGAACAGGCGTCTCCTGGTGCTTCCGTAGCATCCACCAAGAGCTGTCAGCACGCTTGACTCCTGGTCCCGGTTCACGCGTTGATAGGGCGGCTGACACCACTCGTAGACATTTCCGTGTACGTCGAAGATTCCAAATGCGTTTGGCATCTTTTCTCCGACGGGATGTGTTTCTTCGAGTCCCGATCCGGAAGAATTCACGGAATACACCGCGTAGCTTCCAAGCAATTCCGCGGAAAAGCCGTAGTGTTGTTTTGTGTTTGCGCCCGCCCGGCATAAATGTTTCCACTCGAGTTCCGTTGGCAGGCGATATCCGTTTCCATCTTCTTTGATATCGACTTGGATTTCCGTCCAAAATTCCTCCCAGGATTGTTTAGAGATATTACGGTACTGTTGCCCGACTTTGTCTTGAAGGAAGTTTGGACCTAGCGCCCGGGACTGCCCACGATTCGAAAACTCATAACACCGACCTAATCCCTCACTATCTGACAGCCAATTGCAATACGCGGCCGCCTCGAAAAAGTTGACGCCAAGGACGGGGCAGTCATCGTCGGGACTGTTCGTGTTCAAATCCGAGCTTGAAATGTATGGATCGAAGGTGTCTAAGAAGCGTTTGAATTCTTTCTTTGTCACTTCGGTCGTAGAGACGGCCAGCTGGTAACCTCCGTCGGCAAAATCAACAATGCTATATGTCGTGCCGTCCGCTGTGACGAACCAGTCATAATGGTGGTCGATTGGGCGGTTTCGAAGTTCTTTGGCCAATTTAATTCGTTCCGTTTGGATCCGCTCGTTTGCTAGCCGTGCGCCATCGTCGTGTGTCCACCAGTTGCGCAAAAGCCATTCAGACGCACCGTGGATTCCCGAATTCAGGTCTTTACGGTAGATCCTCAGAAACTCACGTTCCCATTTCATACGCTCGTCAGTGGTCAACGAATACATTCCGAGCATCAGAATGCAGGCCTGGCGAAAACGAACTGATTTGTCGTCCGCGGCCTCAAAGGCGTTAAGAATAATAGTGGGATCTGGCAGGATTCTTGGAGCTCGGTTGATAAAGAAGCTACTCGCCCGCGGATCTTCCTTAGCTGACTCAAACAAACGATTGCGGACGAGGTCACGATCGTCACGATCTCCTAGCACCAACAAGGCAATGCCGGCGTTTGCTTGTCGTTTAGCCAAATCATCTTTCTCGTTCTCTTCCTCGATCGTAATCTCGACCGGATTTTTCGTTTGCGTGGGAAGCGCAGGCAGCTCTTCTCGGAGTCGTTGCCGGACGAAATCTGCGTGCGCTTTGGATAGTCCGGTTTGCTGCTGAAGTGCGTTGAGGACAGGAATGGATTGGTCGGGCTCACATTCCAGGAACATTTCTGCCAATTCTTTCGGTTCTTTACAGTAAGTCGCGAAGATGCGCGCTGCCAGAATCCGTTCCGAATCCGTCCATTTTCTTTGGGGGTTGGTGAAAGGCTTGCCATGGGACGCCATTTGAAGTGAATTGGTGAGCCGGTGACCGATTGGTGAGAGCATTAACACCCATCCGTCGACCTGAACTCGAGGTGCGGACAACAATGCAATCACAACCAATTCGTCCATCTCCGTCCAGCGATGATTCGACGTGTCCAACGTGGCCAATGAACCAGCAGCTCTCAAGGTGCGGCCGTCGTTGCTGGAGTTACCGGCGCGGAAAAGTTCCAGAGATCGCCAAAGCTCATCATTTAGCTGGACCTTAAATGGCTCAACCCATTTACGCAACGATTCGAAGTCTTCTGGTGACGCCCTCAATAATTCCTCATTGACGTGCTTAACGGCTTTGGGTGGAAGCGAACTATCCGGATACACGGAAAAGAGTTTCGCAAGATTCAATTTGCCGTGGCGATTGTCCTCATTTAATGCCTGATACAAATGCTTGTACGACCAAAAGCTATAAAAACGCCATTCACTCATTGCGTCTTGCACCATGTCCGGGCTAAACGCGACGATGTCACGGATCATCGCACGGCTGCGCGCCTGATAAAGCCAGGTACAGATGGTGACGATTCCCACGAGCCCTAGAATCGTGAAAAACGCAATACGCTTTGTTGCCACTTTCATCATCGCGCGTTGCGCGTCGGTCCAGCTCATTTTTCGCGAGTAGAAGTAGATATTGAAAAACTCCCAGAGCGTTGGCAATTGGCGTCTATTTGGTTTTTCATGCCAAGATGCACTTCTCTCGGCGAGGCGCAGCGTAGCGCGCCCCTGCATCGTTTTTCTGCGCTCACGGGTAAGCCAGTTTCGTAACGAGTGAACCACGTAATCGTGGGTAAGTTGGTAGTATTCACTCGTTTCATCGGGCTTCTGTCGGCGTCAAGAGACGAGTCTCTTGGTCAAGAATTCGGATAAGATCGCGAAAGTCCCGTAGTTTATGGGTATATCCGGATGCCTCACGCAACTCCTCCAATGAACGCATGGAGCCACGAATGTCGGTACCGGCATCGGGCACCATGGCCTCCAGCACAAGCCGCGCTGCCTTGCTGTGTTGGCGATGCTTGGGATTTCCCGAGCGAGTGAATGTATCGTCCAAAAACTGAACGCCGACACCCTCCGTGCCGTTCACGTCTTTAAGAGTTGCCAACGTCCACGGCCTTCCCTTGATCATCTCGGCGAATAGAGCTAAACGAACGGATATCACCTTTCTGTCCTGCGCAAGATCGGAAATTGAATGATCCAAAAACTGATGCTGCTCGGGTGACATATCGAGTAGATTGTCCGGCAGACATCCGTATGCGCGGCCGCATTCAATCAACACGTTGCGCGCGTGCCGCAGGTCAAACAGGTCAACAAAAGCGGTATTCTGCCCTTCCAGCAAATCAACATCCAACTCATCTAGAAACCGACTTACCGCCAACCAGAAGTCATCTCGGACCGTAAGCAAGCACTGTACGGACGTGCCGTCGCATTGGCGTAACGCTCGGGTCAACTCAGTGGCAAAATATCCCTTGCGGGCATGCAGCCACTGCTCAAATTGATCCAAGACGATCAGGCATTTCTTGCCAGGCGCGTTTTCAAGTCGCCTACGCAGAAACAAAAGGCTTTCGGTCAGCGTGAGGTCTCCGGGGGACTCCGGGTACGCCGCTCGTAATGCCTGTAGCAAACGAAAATCCGTACTTGTGGAGCTGCAATCAACGTAAATGGTTGTGACATGACTCGCCAACTGCGGAAGCAAGCCAGCTTTGATCAACGAAGACTTGCCACAACCTGATGGTCCGTAAACCAGGCCGATGCGGAATGTTTCGTTTGACTCGGTATCTTCGATTCGTGTCTTCCAGAAACGGATACTGTCTGGCAATCCGTCCTGGTCAAGCGGTCCGGGAACCAGGCGCAGAAAGAAATCCGCATCCTCCGTGGAATACGCCCGTAGTCCCCTCGGGACGATCGTGTGCGGTTCTCTCTTCGGGTTAATCACCTGCACGTCGGAGCGGGCAGCTTTTCGGCGTGTCAGATACTTCTGTAGATCTGCTTGCATGTCGCGGGCAATCGAGTACCGATCGGTGGCACGGCGAGCAAGTGCCTTTAAACAGATGCGTTCAAGTAACTTTGGAATCGTTTCGTCGACGATGCGCGGGTGAGCGACCACCACGCCATCCTGCCGACGACCGTGGAC
>CBDUAB010000122.1:0-7579 GCA_965365045.1 uncultured Planctomycetales bacterium | reverse complement strand
TCAACCTCCTGTTAATCACCAATATCGCGCAACAAAAACAACTACTCTTCTGATATCAAAAAACCTATGTCAAGATCAACCTTGAAACACCCCAGTTCGCGGCATCGCCCGATTCCGAATTGCGCATGTGCTATTGTCCATGTCACCGGAATCGCCACATGCAATTGCATGAATTACTCGTCGTTCTCCGGAACATCCGTAATCAAAGGAACAAATCGGCAATGCACTGACTCCTCAATTGCTAGTTCATCCCCCGTCTTGACACCACGTATCAATACTTGGTTCATCTCCCGACCGATGGGTGCGACCAAAATACCGCCGGGGCAAAGATCGTGAATGAATCGTGGCGGCACGCGCGGAGCCGCGGCCGTAACGAGGATGCGATCATACGGCACGCCAGTCACGCTCGCTTGGCTGCCATCGCCAACAACAAATACAACATTGTTCAATCCAAGCCGCTTAAGCCGACTTTCCGCCTGCCTTGATAGAACGGTGTGACGCTCAACGGTAACAACGTCGTGAGCCAATTGTGCCAGTATCGCCGTTTGGTAGCCACTGCCCGTGCCAATCTCGAGAACGTGTTCTTCGCCGCTCAAATCAAGCAAATCCGTCATCAAGGCCACCATGTACGGCTGACTTATCGTTTGCCCGCAGGAAATCGGCAGCGCGCAATCCGCGTAGGCAAGATGTCCGTCCGCGTCCAGAACGAATTGCTCGCGCGGAGTCTGTTCCAGCGCCGCAAGCACCGACGTCGACTGAATTCCGCGTCCAATGAGATCTTGTCGGATCATCAGCTTGCGCGCCGCCACGAATTCATCTTCTCGGTACTCGTTGTTGGCACGTGACATATTCGAGGTCAGTCAAGATTGCAATGGCCAATCAAGATTGCAATGGCAAGTCAAGATTGCGATGGCCGCCAATCAACCAATTGTAACTCCACCGAGCGGCGACCGCGGAACTCATTGATGATCGGTCGGAAGGCGATATCGAATTCGCTTCGATCTCCCTCCAGCGACTTGGCTCGTTCCGCTTGACCGAAAGCAATGGCGCGAAAAGTTCGATCGAACTGTCGCAGACTCAATAACAGATGGCGCTCTCCACCGCCAACACGCCGCAGGTTGCCGTCGACTTGCACGCGCGACGCGAAAAGCAAAGGACGTGGGTTGTCTTGGCCAAAGGGAGCCAATTGCTCAATCTGATTGATCGTGCGCAATGTTAGTTGTGGTAATGTCGTTTCCGCATCAATACATAGCTCGGCCGTTCGCAACTCAGGTGCGACTTGGCGATTCACGTGGTCACAGAAGTGGTTGCGGAATGGTTCGATATGCGCTTCGTCGATGCGCAGACCGGCCGCCGCGGCGTGGCCACCGAAAGTAGTTAGATGTTCGCCACAAGCATGTAGGGCGTCGTAAAGATTGAGGCCAAACGCCGACCGAGCAGAGCCCGTGGCGACGTTAGCGCCGAGCTTGTCCAAAGCGATCATTACAACAGGACGGCAGTATTTCTCCGCCAAGCGGCCGGCAACAATCCCAATGACTCCCGGATGCCAACCGCGGCCAGCCAGGACCAGCGCTGGGTCGTTCTCGATGTCAAATTCTTCTTTGGCCTGTTTTTGCGCCGCCAGGTAGATGCCGCGCTCCAGACTGTCACGGTCGCCGTTCAGTTCGTGAACGTAGGCAGCCAATTGTTCCGCCCGCTCCGGTGAATCGGTGATCATCAGCTCGACCGCCAGTTCCGCTTGTCCTAAACGTCCGGCAGCGTTCAATCGAGGAGCCAACATAAACGCGATGTCTTCGCTATTAAGTGTCGGTTTCTTATCCAAACCGGTGACTTTACAGAGCGCCGCAATTCCGACCATCGGCTGGTTCTTGAGACTGTACAAACCATGCCGAACGATCAGGCGGTTTTCGTCGAGCAACGGCACGACATCGGCAACAGTACCGATCGCTGCCAGGCCAATGGCATCCAAGAGGTAATTGCGTAACCGTGGTTGAACACGCTTCGCCTGACTGGCCCGTTGACACACGGCCCACGCGAGTTTGAAGGCGATGCCGGCTCCGCAGAGGCCACGAAACGGATAGATGCCGTCGTCCAAGCCAGGATGGACTATTGATGCCGCGGCAGGTAGGTCACCGGTCAATTCGTGGTGATCGGTGATGATCAGTTCCAACCCCAATCGTTGGGCCGTGGCCGCTTCCGCCGAGCTCGTTATGCCGCAGTCGACCGTGACGATGAGCTGTCGACCTTTCTCGGCAAGCTTCGTGAGTGCCGCGTCGTTCAAACCGTAACCTTCGTCAAGTCGATGTGGCACGTAGAAGTCGACGTCCGCGTCGAGCAGCCGGAGGCAGCGCCACAAGATCGCCGTGGCGGTCATCCCGTCGGCGTCGTAATCCCCGTAGATGGTGATTCGTCGGCCGGATTGAATTGCCGCGTGAATCCGGTCGGCAGCGTGTTTTAATCCTGGTAGCAGTTCCGGGTCACGCAAATTTGCCAGCTTGGCATCGAGAAACTGACGGGCATCTCTCGGATCGAGGACTCCACGGCACACGAGCAACTGCGCGACGATGGCGGGAATCTCAGCCGTTTTCTCGAGCCGAGCGATTCGGTCCTCGTCGTGCGAAAAGATCCTCCAATGCTTGCCCATCACATCCCTTGCGGGCTCGATCCATCAAGTCAGAAGGCAGTCGGTTCGAGCACCGACCGCTCTGTTTCGGTCGCGGTCAGTTACTTCTTCTTTTCCGTGTGCGAGGTATGCTTACGCAAACGCGGACTGTACTTCATGAGCTTCAGCTTTTCCCCGCCCGGCTTTCGCTTGATTGTGTAGTTATAGTCGCCTGTTTCTTCGCAGACGAGAAACACCGTTTCCGCTTTCTTCTTGCTCTTGCCACCTTTGGCCATCGTCGTGTACTCCGGAAGAGATATGTGGATTGTTGGTTAGAGGTTCGGTTTTAAACACTGGAAAGTCATGCGACACCAACTATTCGGCTGTCTGGGCTATCTGTTGATCAGGCAATTGTAGCAGGTGGACTGGTGGTTCATCCAGAGCCGTTGTATTCTGCCGCGACCGTGTACTTGCGGGTTGCGGAAACCTCGCCGAGCAGATGCCATGCGATTCGAGAAGTTTTTCATGACGGTCGAGTACATCGGCAAGTTTCGTTTTCCGGCGGTTGGGGTCATAATAGGGGATTCGGAGTGATGTATACATGTCTGACAAAGAATCACAACCCGATTCAGGCCGCCCCCGTCCCGTACGCATACCTCGCAAAGACGCCGGTGCGGGCGACAAACGGATAAGGCCCGCGGTTCAGCCGGCATCTCAGCCATCAGAAACGCCGCTGCGGCCGGCTGCACAGATTTCTGCTTCGGCGGAACCGGCGCGGCTTCAGCCATCGGCGTGTGAGAAGGATAACGGATCTTCGGGGCACGCGGCGGTCGCCGCGAAGGGTATGGTCGAAGAAAACGCGGTGGGCAAAGCAAACGCGGAGTCCCGAGGCGGTAGTTTCTTTTTCTTCACAGCCGTGCCCAGCTGGCTAACCAGCATGATTTTGCACGTGGTTGTGCTGCTGGTATTCGCCATGTTGACGATGCCAAGTATTCTCAACGAGCGCGAGAACGAACTTATCATGAGTAATACGGAACGAGACGTGGCCGACCTCGAGAGTTTCTTGGAACAACCACTAGAAACAATGGAGATCGACAGCCTGGATTCGTTGGACGAGCCCGTGCTGTTGGACTCGAGTGAAATGTTCGAAGAGCAAGCGATCGAGTTGCCGCAAGCCATGGAAACCACTCCGGCCCACGTCAGCGTTCAAGATCCGCTGGGCCTTAATGCGTTGTCGCCAAACGCGTTGTTACAAACACAAGTCGCCACGAACATGAGCGCGCTGGATGGCCGGACGGAGGAATCGCGAGCCCGAATGGTTCGCGAAGGAGGCGGAACCCAAGGCAGTGAAGCGGCTGTCGCCAAAGCACTGAAATGGATGGCCGAACATCAGCTTGCTGACGGTGGTTGGAGTTTGGACCATACCAAGGGTCTGTGCCAAGGGCGCTGTAAACATCCGGGCTCGAAAGCACCCGCCCGCGCCGGTGCGACAGGTTTGGCTTTATTGCCGTTTCTGGGTGCTGGCAATACCCATGAGGAAGGTGGCTATAAAGAAGTCGTTTCGCGCGGGCTTCAGTTTCTGATGCGTAATATGCAGGTCACTGGACGGCGCGGTCGTTTAGTGGATGAAGGAAACTACTATTCCCACGGTTTATGCACAATTGCATTTTGCGAAGCGTATGCAATGTCACATGACAAGGAGCTGATGGCTCCAGCCCAACTGCTGGTCAACGAAACGGTCTTTGCCCAGGATCCGATTGGAGGTGGTTGGCGATATGCGCCGCAACAGCCAGGAGACACTTCGGCCGTGGGTTGGCAGTTGATGGCGCTCAAGAGCGCTCACATGGCGTATCTCGACGTGCCGAGGGTCACGATTCGTAAGACTTCCTTGTTTCTCGACTCGGTCCAGAAGGAAGGTGGCGCGAAGTACGGCTATCAAGATCCGGGTAATCGGCGATCTACAACGTCGGTCGGTTTATTGTGTCGTATGTATCTGGGATGGAATCGCGATCACGAACCGCTGCAGCGCGGCATTGCCTATCTGACGAAGAATGGTCCGTCGAAGACCGATATCTATCTGAACTACTACGCGACGCAAATAATGCGTCACTACGGCGGCGAGGAGTGGGAGAGGTGGAACGAAAAGATGCGGGATTACCTCGTTGATACACAAAGCCTTAAAGGCCACGAGGAAGGTAGTTGGATGTTTGAAAGTGGCACGCATCACATCGAAGCGGGCGGCCGGCTCTATTGCACTTCGCTAGCCACCATGATCCTCGAGGTCTACTACCGACATTTGCCGTTGTATAAAGACGATGCCACGGAAGACGACTTTCCACTGTGACAAACAGAAAGTCCGAATCGAACGATGTGAGTGAAACTGGCGATCTCTCAGCCAGTGAGGCCCCAAAGACGTCTTCTTTTATCGTGATTCCCGTTGTCGACGTGATGAACGGGATTGTCGTTCGGGGCGTTGCCGGCCGTCGTTCTAGTTACAAACCGGTTGAAAGCTGCCTTTGTGATTCACACGATCCGGCCGAAGTTCTCCAGGCGTTTCGCGAGTGGTTCGGCCTACGCGTCTATTACATTGCCGACCTCGATGCGTTGGAAGGCATCGGTGTACAGTGGGCGTTACTCGAATCGCTATGCCAGCCCGGCATCGATTTGTGGGTTGACGCGGGTTTCACTTCAGCCAATTCCGTGCGGCGAATGGCGGACTTGTTGTTTGCTGCGTCGGACGGTTCGCGGCTTATTATTGCATCGGAGACGTTACGATCGATGCGCGATTTTTCCGAGGTGGTTTCCGCCATCGGTCCGGAGCGCGTGGTTTTTAGTCTCGACTTGATGCAAGGCAAGGTGAGAGGACAAGGTGACGGTGTGGCTGGTGTGGAACCGGTGGAGTTAATGCGCCGTATTGCGGCGGCCGGCGTCACCCGGACAATCGTCTTGGACGTTGCGGGCGTCGGCATGCGCCGTGGCGTGCTAACGTTGGAGCTTTGCCGGACGCTCCGTGTTGAACACCCAGAAGTTGCATTGTTTAGCGGTGGTGGCGTGCAATCGCAAAAGGATCTGTGGCACCTGAAAGATGCTGGTTGCGCCGGAGCCCTTGTTGCCACCGCTTTGCATGACGGAGTCTTGACGCCCGACGATGTACGTTAGAGCTGAGAATCGATGAACAAGCGACAATTACTAGCGTTGGGTGTGCCGGAGGACTGTGTCGGTGACGCCGTGGCCTGCATTCATGCGGCCGCGAAAGCCAAAATGCTCAAGCAACGTGATCCCAAAAAGCTCATTCCCCAAATCATCGCGAGTCCAGATCTTTATACGTCGGATTCATATTTTGGTGACCTGGCCAAGGCAGTCGTCGCGGCACATGCCGCGCCACCGCCGCGCGAGCCGGTGGAGTATAAACAATGGGGTGAGGATATCGACGACGCATCACGTGCTCAGATGCGGAATGCCTGTCGGCTGCCGGTGGCTACGGCCGCCGCGTTGATGCCGGATGCGCACGTGGGCTATGGCTTGCCGATTGGAGGAGTTTTGGCCTGCGATGATGCCGTCGTACCGTACGCGGTTGGTGTGGACATCGCATGTCGCATGCGACTGACGATTACGGACTTGCCGACGGAATTGCTTAAGCGAAATGACGCGCGAGAGTGTGAGTCGCTTGACAACGCGCTGCACAAAGGGACCCGTTTTGGCGTCGGTAAGTCGTGGCAAACTCCGTGCGAGCATCAGGTGATGGACGAAGATTGGACCATCACCAAAGTCACACGCGAAGCGTGTGACAGAGCCTGGATGCAATTAGGTACGAGCGGATCCGGTAACCACTTTGTTGAATGGGGCATCGTGGACCTCCCACAGTCTTCGCTAGGCCTTGACGCAGGGCTTTACGTTGCCCTGTTAAGTCATAGTGGTAGTCGAGGCGCCGGCGCAAAAGTTTGTAATGCCTATACGCAGATCGCGCGGAAGTCGGTTCCAGCTGCCTACCGAAACGACAAACAGTTACGACACCTCTGTTGGCTGTCGCTGCAAAGCGAAGATGGTCAGGCTTATTGGGAAGCGATGAATTTGATGGGCCGTTACGCCGCGGCGAACCACGAAGTGATTCATCGCAACGTTGGGCGATTGGCCGGCGCGCAAGCCATCGCGACGGTCGAGAATCATCATAATTTTGCTTGGAAAGAACGGCACCTGGGCCGTGAACTAATCGTGCATCGCAAGGGCGCGACACCAGCTCATGCGGGCGCGCTCGGAATTATTCCCGGCAATATGGCTGACCAGGCGTTCATCGTCCAGGGTCGTGGCGTTGACACAAGTTTGCATTCAGCCTCCCACGGTGCCGGTCGGCGAATGTCGCGCAAAGCGGCCAAACAACAGTTTCGCTGGAAAGCGTGGAAAGAACATTTGCGTAATAAGAATGTCCGGCTACTTGCCGGCGGACTTGACGAAGTTCCCGGTGCTTACAAAGACATCCACGAAGTGATGCGAGCCCAAGCAGATTTGGTTGACGTGATCGGAACCTTTCAGCCCTTTATTGTTATGATGTGTGGCGACGGAAGTCCGGCTGAGGACTGATTCTCTGAGCGGCGACGGCCCGTGGAAGCCGTTTCGTTTTTTCGCGCCAATCGACGGGCAAAAGGAGAGGCTGGAAAACGCTGCTTCAAAACGCAACCCATCATCGGTCGCCCAACCCAGAGACGCATGCGATTGTTCGCCGGCTTTTACGCTTCGAACTCACTGCGCGGAACGCCGGATTGGCGAATGATCGAGCGTAATGTCCCGATGCGAAGTTCGTCATGATCCGGCACGGGAACGGTAGTCGTTCCCTCATCCGTTACTCGCTGTATCACGATGTGACTGCCCCGCTGGCGAACCAGTTGGAATCCGTGTCGCTCAAGAATTCCGCAGACTTCTCGACCCGACAAAACTCGCAGTTTACCCAACGGCCACCTCGACGTGTGTCACAAAGACTTC
>CBDUAB010000121.1:0-7599 GCA_965365045.1 uncultured Planctomycetales bacterium | reverse complement strand
CGTCGATGCTGTTGGCGGGTTCAACGGCTGCAGGCGGACGTTGATGTGGTGTGGCGGCGGCGGCAGCCTGGCTGGAAACGTCTTTGAGCCAGTTGATCCCAAGAGCATTTAGATCTAGGGCATCGGCTCGTCCATCCGCCAGAAAGTCGCCATGGGACCAGCCATCAACATTCTGTAGCCAATTTTGACCGACGAAGTTCAGATCTCTCGCGTCAACTCTCCCGTCAAGATTTGCGTCGCCAAGCAAGTAAGGTTCACCCGAGGGAAGGTTCTGCATGCCGGCAAGCGACAGCCACATGTCGAGATCTGCTTGATCGACGATTTCGTCGCCTGTCAATTCGAAGGTAGCATTGTTGGTGCCGGCAACGATTTCACCGACGAGCGCATCGATGTCGTCCACATCGACGACGCCATCGTGGTTGACGTCGCCCGGAATCGATGACGGCTGACCAGGGGTTCCACCGAAGCCGCTGGCTTGCCAGGCCGACGCGTCCGACCACGAACTTAAGTCAGGATTTTCGACGTCGACGATCTCCAACGACCGGCCGCCGCCGTCGGTACTAGGGTACCAGGCGTCATCATAGGTAAACTGTTGCAGCAGGTTGCCTGAAGCAAAGGTCGCCACGCTTTCGCCACCGTTGTTGAGCTGGCCACTCCATTGGCCGGCCACGGGCACTTGGGTTCCGTACCGGAATTGAAACGCGGCTAGGTCTTCCACGACCACCACTCGCTCTCCAGGACCGAGCTGCGTCACATTACCCGACTGAAAGTCAAACGCGACTCCCTCGGTCAATTGAATGTCTGACAGATTGACCCAGTCGATTCCAATGTTGATCAATTCCAGAAACTCAAAGTCGTCGGCGTCCCGAAAGCCTGCGGCAATTTCCGTCGCGGTCGGATCAGCCGGATGATACATGATCTCCGTGACTCGAAGACCGGGCAGCGCCCGTTCCACGGTGAATTCCGCCTCGTTCAGTGAACTCCATTCGCCGCCCAACGACGTGCGCGCTCGTACCACGGTGTCCTCCGAGATCGTTATCGGCCCGCTGTACGGAAGAGCACTTTCGGAGGCCCCGGCATCGGTGACAATGCCGCCGATCAACTCCGGCATAATCAGGAAATCGTCATCTCGAGATCGACTGTTCAGCCCATGGATACTCAACACGTTCTGGCCCACCTTCAGCAGGTCGAGAAACGTCGAGATGTTGAGCGATTCGTACTCAATTGCTTTTCGATCGCTGCGTGGGCCGGTCGCCGTGGAATCCCAAATGGGAACGAACGGCGCATTGCGACTGCCAACTTCGACGCCGTTGAGGTAGGCCATGAAGCCGTCGTCGTATTTGATGTTTAACAACAACAAATCCAAGTCCGACGGATCGGCCACTTCAAAGGGTATCCGGATGTAGGCGGACGAACTGTTCTGGAACATCTCCGCGTCCAGGTCCAGACCAATCAGATTCTCGTATCCCGAGCGACGTTCGTAGCCTGCCCCCGTGACGCCCGACTTCCAGCTAGAATCAACGAACGTGGTTGCCGTCCAACTCGTTCCCAATGTTCCGTCGGCCGGTACGGTTGCTCGTGCGGGTGAGCCCTCCGCCAGCAAGGTCCTTAAATCGGTAGTCGCCGACCTTGCCATCGGATCCGAGCCGTCCAGCGTATAGTAGATGGTTCCGCCTGACGGGACACTCATGGAGAGCTCAAATCCGGGGGCTATCGAGCCTCCATCTTGATTGTACAAAGGTGCCGGGATGTCCGAGTAAAGACCGGCGTCGATATATTGATCGAGCACGGTTTGGCCGCGGTGAGGGAAGTAGTCGTTCAACAACCGATTCCGCTCCGCGGACCATTGGACGTCACGCTCGTATAACTGCCGCGGGGCTGCGCCGGCATCGACGTCGCGGCGATAGTCTCCCCAACGAGCCGATTCGGCGACGACCGCGTCCACCACTTGGTCGCTTAGGGCCTCCCAACGCTGGATGACGTTTTCGCGTGTGAGGGCGCCGTCGCCGAAGAAGTGCTTTGTCACCCGGTCAGCAAACCGATTGCGGAATTGTTCGTTTTCAATCAGCTTGAGAAATAAACGGCCCGGCCCTTTTCCGTTGGGGCCTCTGTCCACATCGAGAACATTTTCATTCTCGGCGATGAAAATGAATTCCGAATCCCACGGGATCCAATAGAACTTTCCCGCAGGCTCACGACGCCGAATGACGTACCAATTGTGGCTGTCCCAGTCGAGATTCGCGCCATACTGATTTAAAATCATGTAATCGGCGAACGCGTCGATGTCGAGGATTTCCGAGAGAGCTTGATACTCCTCCTCGCCGGCCAGTCCACCGTTGGCCATCGCAAACATCTGATTCCAGACGGTCAGATCCCCGTCCACAAGGACGCCGGAATTGATCGCATCGTAATCCTCTTTTTCACCGCCAAAGTACGAAGCCGCGAACGGAGCGCTTGGCCGTTCCGTGGGATTGTAAAGGCCCCAGTAGATCCCGTTGAGATACAAATGGGCGTAGTTGTTGTGCGGAGCGACTTGGCCCATGGCCAACTGAGTGTTCTTGGCCCATTGGTCGCGAATGAACTGCGCCCGCCCCCGATTGTCACCGATAAACTCATTGGTGTGGATCCAGCTCTGATTAAATCCAGCCCGTAGAATGACCGTGTCAAACTCCTCCACCGCGTCTGGACCGAACAAGGGGAAACGGAGTTTCGCATCGCCGTAAGCACTCTTAAACAACAAGCGAAATGAGTGCTTCGGCGACAGTCCCGGTTGGCGGCTCGCACCGCCCTGAATCCGCAACCCCGCGTCTTCCTGAAATCCCTCCGTTCCATCAGGAAAGATCAACTCCACGGAGGCAGGACGCTCCCACGCGACACCTCGCTCTTCGGGGTTCATGTAAATTCCCGTTTCCGGATCGAACAGATTGTTGACGTCGGTAACAATCGAGATCGTCGGGATCGACAACAGTGCGTCGTCCATGATTTCGCTATAGGCAGGGTTCTGCGTGATTTCTGGATCCATTTCGTAGTCCGCGGGAAGCGTCTGAATTCCGCTCTTCCAACCGGTTGGGAAACCCGTGGGTGTGTTGTTCTGCTGAATCACGTCATCGACAAATACGTAAGTGTGCGTATCGACATTGGAGGGCAGATAGCCAGGCTTAAAAGCCGTCGCTCGAAGCGTGGTCGTCGTTGCGACAGGCAGCGCGACAAACGGCTGAACTTCGGGACTAGGAGCCGACACTTGGATACCGTTTTCCAATGTCGGTGTGCTGGCGTCGGTCGTGTAAACAATCGTAGCGCCCAGTGTGTTGCTAGTGATGTCAACGATTTGCAATGTGTCGTAAAAGCCGCGGTCGACGCTGAATGTCGTGTCGGCGACGAAACCGTCGAATACTTCGTCTTCGGAAACATTCCGAGTTCCTGGCGTCGGTGTCCGCATGTAGCCAACTTTAGGTTCCGCGCCGTCCGGTACTGGCAGCGGTTGTGCGATGCCGTACGATATGTTCGGTAGCTGTTCGGGGTAATCCGAACCTGCAGCGCCAAATTCGGAAAGGATCACATCGTTCGGCGTGACAAGAGCGAGATAATCGCCATCGCGGTCCAAGCGAAAATCCGTGTGAAGGTTTCCATCGCCGTCGACATGGTCGCTCACGTCCTTACCTGACGCGAACACAACGAGGTACGCACCGGCACCAAGCGTAACACTGGGAAAGTCCCAACCGGATAGATCATCCGGATCGTTTGTCAGGCGATGACCCGTCAGATCAATCTCAACATCGCGCGGATTGAAGATTTCGATCCAATCAGATGAACCGCCATCACCGTCTTCTAGCCAACCCTGATTGCTGGCCATGAACTCGGTAATAATCGGAGCATTAGCAAGCAGCCGTCGAGGCTCAAGCAACTCCACTCGTAAACCATGGCGATCAACTTGTCCCTTGAATGTCGACTTCGTGAAGTTCGCCATTTTTTGCTGCAGCCATGAACAACCTGCCGAACGGCTGATGTGAAAATGTTTCATCGTTTCGATTGCCAAAGGTGGTTGCGAATTGCCGAATCAACGGCAGCCCGACGCGCGAGCGAGGGACACGAGTGCATAACGTAAACCCATGGATTGCGTAACCTTGTGCCCGTCGCTCGCGCGTTGTGAAGTTGCACAATTCTCTAACCGCGGTGCGGTGACATGCGTTAGCCTGGGACTAAAGTCCCAGGAAAACCGACAATATTTAATTCGAGTCGCGGAGCGACGACATGTGCGAAGCGTTTAACACATGCCGTCGCTCCGCGACTCTCGGGTGCATTGTCTTACCCAAACCTGGGACTAAAGTCCCAGGCTATCACATATCGTTCCTCCGGAACTAAAAAGCGCAAACAGCACTAAACAACAAACAGTGCAACGTCAAAACTCGCGCGTCCGGCTAGTACTGGCCGGTGTAATGATCACGTCCGAGATGCCTGTCTTAGTGGTTCTTGTGCCGCATTTACCTCTATTCAGCTTATTAGGATCAGTAGACACATTTCAAGCAAAACCCAAATACAAACGCTTGTTTTACTGTTGGCATCTATGATACTGACAGACTCCTGTTTCGGGCGTTTCTGGATCGTCGCGTGTGGGAGAACAACTCGGACTAATGACACAAACACAATGTGGCGGTCATTGTTGTTTTTTCGTTGAAATCTTAATTTTATTCGACTACGACTAGAAGATATTGACTAAACCGTTTCGGTACGACGTGATGCAAACACCTGCTTACATCCGTAAATGGCGGGCACATGCGTTGATTCCGAAACTTCATAAGGAGGGTAAGTTGATGCAGAAATCCGCAATCCGTGCTGTTGTAACCTTGGCGATCTTTTTTCTTGCCGCATCCCAGACGGCCATTGCCCAGTCTACGGTGCAATTCCCTGTTGAACGGGACGCCGGCATGCTGGGATGGGACAACCACGACGGATATGGCGACCCGCCGATTTTCGACTCTTCTTTTGAGACGGAAGAATGGTCTAACCACGGCCTGATGACGGCTATACGTGGTAAGAAGGTCACCCAGCACGCGGCCATCATGGATTGGGACACGGACGCAATCAGCGCGTTTATAAATGCGAACGTTGACACGAGTCAGTCAATGTCATGGACTTTTAACATTTACCCGCTCGATGCACCCACCGACGACATTCAGATCGAAACGCTCGAGTCACTCAACGACTGGGTCGAGGGTGACGGTGGTTTCTTTGACTACGGCAACGGCACGTCCTTTTCGAATTTCAATTGGCCAGAAGGGACCGTGGCAGCCACGACGAATTTTGCCCAGACAGCGTTCTTTAACGACGACGGGGCGCAACTGGACGAGGACAACAGTCTACCTTGGGTTGACAATGATTTCGGAACTGATGGGATTGATGACAACCAGTATTCGATCCTAGGGCGACCGGATAATTATACCAATGGTCTACGTATCCCGGACCATATCAACTCCGAGCTTCTAACAGCGATTGATCTGGGCGACGCGGCCTTCGATTTCACGTTTGCCAGTGTCCCATTGGACGACGAGCTGATCGCCGAGTTGCTCGGCGATCCGGACAATCGAGGAATCATTTTCGGTAATGACTCGGCCGGTGGTAACTGGCGATTCGCTACACGGGACGGAGACGGAGAACCGGGCACGGAGCCGTTCGACCCAGCGCTGCGCCCAGGCCCCCTGGCGCCGTTTTTGGAACTTACCTACACGCCAGGAGGAAATCCGCCGGTCGCCTGCGACTTCGACGATGACGGCGTGTGTGATACGGTCGATATTGACCTTCTTGGAACGGAAATCATCGCGGGCACCAACGATACGGCCTTCGATCTGAATGGCGATACGGTTGTTGATTTGGCGGATCAAGACATGTGGAGAGGTATCGCCGCGACGGAAAACGGATTCGCCGAATCGTATCTCAACGGCGATGCCGATCTCGATGGTTCCGTGGTCGCTGGCGACTTGAACGCCTTGGGAACGAACTGGCAATCCAGTCCCGACGGTCCGTGGTCCCATGGCGACTTCGACGCAAACGGATTCGTGGACGCCGGGGACTTGAATCTACTCGGCCTAAACTGGCAAGGTTCGATCGCAGCCGCTGCCTCGGCAGCCAGCGTCCCCGAACCAGGCACATTGTTCTCTACTCTGATGCTGATTGTCGGTGTTGCAGTGTGGGGCGGTCGGCGGAAGTGTGTTGTCAATCTCAAGTAAGTGATGGTTGGCAGTCGGCCTTGAAAGCGCGGGTATCGAAGCGCGCGCTCACTCGGGCGATTTGATTGCTCTTTTCCAAGCTGGCAGTCGGCCAGCAGGATGATTGGGCTGGTGATCCGTGGTACAATTAGCCAAGGACACTAGTGCTTTGTCAAAGCTAAGAATTAGGGCTGCCTGTATTAGCCGTTTGGGCGATAGCCCCGGTTGTTTACGAGGGAACCGTGGCTATCGCCAAAACGGCTAATCCTAAAATCAAGCTTCGACAAAGCACTAGCCCCGTCCCCTCCGAGCTTGTCTCGGTGGAGCGATGATCACAACCAGAAGTATATTATCGAAAACATCGGTCGAGTGATTCGCGTTCACTCGTTTCGGGCGCTACCGAGACCGAAATCCACCGCGTGCAATTTCGGCCTCAGCGACGTGCGATCTGTTTTGACGCGTTTTCTTCGGCCGATTCAATTCGTAGCAGCGCGAGTCTGGTTTTGATCACCGCTCCACCGAGACAAGCTCGGAGGTGGCGTGACGTAACGTCTGAGTAGTGTTCGAAGTCCAGGATCATTTCCGGCGGCGAGTAATTCTTTCAAAACAATGATCAAGGCCTGTGTAGCGAGATCGATGTGGTGTCGCTGTCGCTTTATTCTCGTAGTCGCCGGCTTGGTGGCGTTTTTCGTCGGATCGTATTTCGTTCTCTCGGTCGTATCGCGTGTCGACCAGGACGAACTTGAAAGTGGCCATCCGGAAGAGTCGCTCTCACCCAACGCCAAAACCGCGGCAATTCCCGATCAGCCGTTTGGTATCTTGACCACGGCCGAGTCTCAGCAGCAACGTCGAGCCGATGACGAAACATTCGCACCGGAAAGCGACACGTGGAAGACCGAAGTACTGGCGGAATCAGCAAAGAAACAACTGCTGCGGATTCTGCAACCGCTGGCTCACCCGCGGGAGACGATCTCTGCCGAGCAGTTGGCAGCCATGGTGGCGCCCAACTTTTCTGGCCAAGCGCTGCGTCCCGGCAACTTACGAAAAATCGCCGGCGATGCGTACTTTTCGATTAGCAGGCGACCTGGCGGAAACGATTCCACGACGAGAGAAGTACGGCACGGTTCCGAAGGATTAGTCCAACTGCTGCGTGAGCTGGCCGCACCACTCAAACACGCGGAAAACATTCAGGTTCACGTCAAGGTCTACGAAGTGTCGGCGAAAGCGGACTCGATTGTCACGAAGGTCGACTTCGAGGCGAACGGCCAAGTCGATGGCGGAACCATTCAACAGAACGCCACCTGGACTTGCCGCTGGACTCAGGCCGACGGTGGCCCGCTTCGCTTGTTGTCGATTCATGCAACCGACTACGAGGAAGTGTTCGGTCGCGCGAAGG
>CBDUAB010000120.1:0-7608 GCA_965365045.1 uncultured Planctomycetales bacterium | reverse complement strand
CGCGGCGACGGTGGCCAGAGTAAACGAACGGCTCGAGCGTGGTAATGCCGAGGGAATCTTGACGGTTGGCCTTTCACGCCGTTTCAAAAAAACGGTGAAGGATCCGCCGTTTCACTTCCTGCAGGTCAACAACATCCATTTCGAGGGCGACTCGGTTTGGCCGCTGGGTTGACTCGTCCGCCGACACTTGCAGCTACGCGCATATGCGACGGTGTGTGTATTGCCACGCGAAAGTGTTCCTCCTGATAAACTGGTTCGAAAGCCGAGTCTTTTGACTTATCCATACACCCTAACTTGCCGCAAAAACGGGGAGCCTCCCCGTTTTTCCGCGCGCGAGCTACTCAATCCGTTTACGAATCTCGTCAACGCAATCGTCAACTTTTACACGCGTTTGCTTCAGCGAATCGCGATCGCGGATCGTGACGGTATTGTCTGTCAGCGTATCGCCATCGACCGTAATGCAGAATGGCGTGCCAGCCTCGTCCTGGCGGCGATAGCGACGGCCAACGGCACCTTTCTCGTCGTAAAAGATGTTGAAATGCGGTTTCAGCGCGCGATAAATATCCTTGGCGATCTCCTGCATGCCGTCTTTTTTCACCAACGGAAAGATGGCGCATTTGATCGGTGCGATGCGCGGATGAAACCGCATCACGGTACGAGTTTGCATTTTACCTTTGTCATCCGGTTGTTCGTCTTCGACATAGGCTTCACAAAGAAACGCTAAGGTCGCTCGGTCAGCGCCGGCGGATGGCTCAATCACGTGAGGCGTATATTGGAATGGATAGCCCGGATGCGCCTCGGACTCACGGTTTGCCAAGTACTGTTTGAATGATTTGACGCCAAGCTGCTCCTTCGCTTGTTCGAAACCATCTGCGTCAAAGTACGTCAGGTCCTTACCGCTTCCGCGATACTTTGGTTTGCCGTCTTCGCCAAGCTCGAGCTCCAAAGGATTTGTCTTTTCGTCGAGTTTGCCTTCCATATGACTGCGTAAATCGAAATCGCCGCGATGCGCAACGCCTTCCAATTCGCCGAATTCGCCTTCCGGCAAGAACGGAAAGGCATACTCGATGTCGGCCGTGCCTGTCGAATAGTGGCTCAGCTCATCGGCATCATGTTCGCGAAGCTGTAGTTTCTCGCTGGCCAGACCAAGTTCTTGATACCACCTCAGGCGACGATCGCGCCAGTATTGATACCACTGTTGCGATGAGTCTGGATGGCAGAAAAACTCGATTTCCATCTGCTCGAATTCTCGCGAGCGGAACGTAAAGTTGCGTGGTGTGATCTCATTGCGAAAACTCTTGCCAGTCTGGGCGATCCCGAAAGGAATTTTCACACGCGTGCTATCGCAGACGTTCTTGAAGTTCACAAAGATTCCTTGCGCCGTCTCGGGACGGAGAAACGCTTTGTTGTCCGCGGTGTGAACGGCCCCCACATGCGTCTCAAACATAAGGTTGAATTCACGCGGCTCGGTCAGATCACCTCCACACTCTGGACAGGGTGTTTGCAAGCCCGTCTGTAGAATTTGTTCCGTTGCCAAACACTGCAGTACCTCGGTCGAGCTGAGCGGTTTCTCGGCGCCCTTCTTCACGGATTCTGACAACGACGTGAGAGTTACTTCGGGATTGCGCACCAAGGCCAGACCCGGCGCAAGCCGTTTACCTTTCGACTTGGCCCATTTGAGCAGCTTGGAACTGTCGACCGAGACTACATCGTCGGTGAGTGTCAGGCCACATTTCTCGCCCAATGAGCTGACCCACCCACTTTCGCGCAGCATGTCCCAGACATGATCGGACCGCAATAGCTTTTTGCATTGCCGGCACGTCTGCATCATGTCGTGAAACAGGTCGTAGTGGCCGCTGCACTTCCACACCTGTGGGTGCATGATGATCGTGCAGTCCAGACCCACCATTTCGTACGCTGTGGGAGCGCCAGCCGAAACGCTCAGGTCATCATGAGCGTTGACCATATCGCGCCACCACGCCTCCTTGATGTTGCGCTTGAGCTCGACGCCCAGCGGTCCATAGTCCCAGAATCCATTTAATCCGCCGTAAATCTCGCTCGACTGAAACAAAAAGCCGCGACGTTTACACAGCGAAACAAGTTTTTCCATATCCATAGGGGAAACCGCCGATGCTGAAGGATGGTCAAGACTGAGGGGCAAGACTGTGGTGAGCTGGCCACATTACCCTGATGTTTGCCTACAATCTTACAGACATCGGACCGTTGTGCCATGCCAAACCGATTGAGCACGTCCACCTTTGCACAGTGCGTTCACGCACCCATTACACACGGAACCGTCTTTTCACCAAGCCCTATGTCGCTTTATCATGGTATCTTGCGCCATGCAATCCGATGGCCGTATTCCGAGCCCGCCGGATGCAGGCGGTCCGTCCACAAGTGCCTGGCGGTTCACGTTCCAGCGGCAAATTTGGACCAAACAAACGATTCATAGTCCCTCTGCGCGCGGCTTCGAACACCAAACGGATTCTGCTTACTTAAGGAAGGGTCATGGCCACGATTAATCAAAACTACTTAAGCCTGTCTACCGAAGCCCAGCACCTGCTGCAACTGTGCGCTGTCTACCACCAAGGCATCAACCGCACCGAGCTCGTTGAACTGTCGAGGATGTCGGGTTGGAAAGATGACGGCGGAAGGTTGCTCGATTACAAGCAAGTCCGATCCGAAATCTCTTCGCTGGAACGGAATCGGCTGTTCTTAAAGCATGGTTCCAAGCTGGTTGTCAATCCTGACGTCGAGGACTTCGTGGTCCAGGAATCGGTACGTCACGGCGAATTCGAAAGGCTGGCGAAAACCGTTCAAGAGACCGCTCCTTCGACTTATTATTACACATCCTACGGTGACAGCACGAGAACTCGCTGGATTCGCGATCTGCGTATCGCGTTCTATCGCGGCGACGGGAATGCCTTCAAGTCGTTGGCCAGCGTCCGCGATGTCTCACTGGTTAGCGGCGATCCGTCGATCGATGTTCTTCAGTCGTTTGACAGACAGATCTTCGACATGCTCGACCCTCTGCTTCAGGACATGTATTTGAAGGAGGCAACAGAGTTTGCTTTTACGGCCGCATACGGGAACTCGGAACTCATCGCAACGATCCGGGAGCAGGCACGGTCGAAAAAGAAGCTCGACGACGACCAGTTCGCTTGTCTACTTAACGTGCTTATCGCGGCCGGAGACTTCGACGGGCTGCGCGAACTCGACAAACAATCTCGTGGCGAAGCGCCGGAAGTGCAAGCCAGCATCGCGGTGTTGCGTGGCCAGTGGGACGTAGCGCTGGCCGGCTTTAACAAAGCGCACGCACGCCTCCGCAAGAAGACACGCAAACGCAACGTCGCCTTGCCAAACCTGATAGGTTTTTTGCACGCTTACTTGCTGTTGCGAGAGAACTCCACGTCAGCGCGGAACCGAGTGCAAGCGATCACCAAATCGATCGAAGCGAGCGACCCAAGGGACCTACTTAGCCATGCAGCGTCGACCGTGAAGCATGCAGCCGAATACCAAGCTCACCCCACGAATGATTCGGTTGTCGTCTCATCGCCGCCTTCGACCGAATGCCCTCCCTGGTGCCACCTCACGGCAGTGTATCTGTGGCAGTGGCTCAACCCGGAGGAAGACGACATCGCACGAGTCTCCGTCTTGCAAAAGGCAACGACGCAGTATCGTGACCTTGGTTTTTACTGGCTGGCGGCCGAAGCGGCCGCTGCTGCCAGCAAGCTGGAATCAAAGCAGGCGACGAAACTCGCTCAACAGGCTGTGCAAGCTCATAAAGAACTCGGCACGGCGAGCCTGATGCAGCTCATTGCGCCTGAGCCGATTTGGGCGCGGACGCTCAGCGCTCTGGCACAAGTCGGGCAAGTCAAAACGAGTGGTAACGATGCTTCTGATAGCAGTTCTGAATCGCTGGAGCGAATGATTTGGGAAGTCGAGCTTTACGGCACTCAACTTGACCTCACACCGCTGATCCAGAAACGGAGCAAATCAGGTGCTTGGACCAAGGGCCGCAAAGTCGCGGTCGAACGCCTCTACGCACCAAAACGGAATGATGACGATTTCGACTTTCTCACCGACGCGGATCGCGACATCTGTGCGTGCATCCACGAAGATTACAGCTATTCGGGCTATGGTCGATATCGAGACACGGATTACGACTTTGAAATGGACAAGGTAGCGCCGCGCTTGGTAGGTCACCCGCTCGTCTTCCGCCGTGGACAGCGAGAGCAGCCGATTGAAATCGAGTTGCGCGAACCGCAGTTGGTCGTCAAGAAGATGAAGGGCGGCAAGCTGCGACTTTCGCTGGAGCCTAAGCCAGGCGACGATGCCGGAGTCACGGTAATCGAAGAAGGGCCGCACCGCCTGGTCGTCATCAGATATACTAAGGACCATCAGCGGCTGTGGGAGATCATCGGCGACCGGCTCGAAGTGCCCGCTTTAGCCAAAGAGCAAGTGCTGCAAACAATGGGTTCGGTCGCGTCGCTGGTTACGATTCATTCCGAAGTCGGCGGAGTTGCCGGAGACGTCGGCGAAACCGTGGCCGGGGATCCAAGTCCGCACTTGCACCTACTGCCGTACCAACAAGGCGTACGCGCGGAATTCTTTGTGCGCCCGTTCGACGGGGACGGACCGTCTTACCGTCCGGCGCAGGGTGGCACGAACGTGTTCGCCGAAGTCGATGGTAACAAGAAATGCGCCGAGCGTGACTTTACCGCGGAACTCAAGGCTGTGCAAAACGTCATCTCGGCAATTCCGGCTCTGCAAGAGCTCACCGGCGAAATCAAGACTAACGGTTCGACGCGTAATGGCTCGTCGATTACCGCGGCGCTTGCCGACCTGGCCTTTCCCACGCCGATCGAAGCGCTCGAACTGATGCTGGCGCTGCGACCGGTCACCGAAGCGGGCCAGGTTACGCTGCACTGGCCGCAAGGCAAAGCGTTCAACGTTGTCGGGCAAGCGGACTTGTCCCAGTTCCGTATGAACATTCGCCGCGACCGCGATTGGTTCGCCGCTTCCGGAAAGCTGAAAGTCGATGGCAAACTGACGCTCGATATGATGAAACTGGTCGAGCTAGTCGAAGCGAGCCCTTCGCGATTTATCGAGATCGAGGAAGGTAAATTCATCGCGCTGACCGAACGTTTTCGCCGCCGTATCGAGGATCTGGTAGCGTTCTCCGATCGGCAGAAGAAGAAGCTGCGTTTCCCGGCAATTCGCGCCGCGGCACTTGAGGATTTGGGCGACGACATCCAGCTCAACGCGGACGAGCACTGGACCGAAGCTGTCAGTCGCATCCGCGACGCGGCCGAGTTCCAGGCGAAACGGCCGTCGACATTTCAGGGTGAGCTGCGAGACTACCAGCAAGAAGGTTTTTCCTGGCTCGCGCGGCTGGCCCATTGGGGAGTCGGCGCCTGTCTAGCCGACGATATGGGATTGGGCAAGACGATTCAGGCGATCGCTTTGTTGCTGGACCGAGCGGGAGGCGGACCGGCGCTCGTTGTTGCGCCGACGTCGGTTGGATTCAATTGGCGCAAGGAAATCGCTCGATTTGCACCAACGCTGAATCCTACGTTGGTCAGCGAAGCCGACCGCGCCGCCATGTTCGACAACCTTGGCCCACGCGATGTGGTGATCTGCAGTTACGGCCTGTTGCATCACGAAGCCGAACGGCTGCAATCTCAGCCGTGGCACACCGTCATTTTGGATGAAGCCCAGGCGATCAAGAACACGGCCACCAAACGTTCTCAAGCCGCGATGAAACTCGATGCGGGTTTTCGGCTCATCATGACGGGTACGCCACTGGAGAATCATCTTGGTGAGCTGTGGAACTTGATGCAATTCATCAATCCAGGACTGCTCGGTTCACTGGAAATGTTTAACAAGCGGTTCGCGATTCCGATCGAGCGCGACCAATGCCGTGCTACGCGGCAGCGGTTGAAGAAACTTATCCAGCCGTTCATCCTCCGCAGGACAAAGACGCAGGTGCTCGACGAGCTTCCATCGCGCACGGAAATCACATTGCAAGTCGATCTTAGCGACGAGGAAGCCGCCTTTTACGAAGCGTTACGGATGCGAGCGGTGGAAAAACTGGCGGACTCGGACGACAAGAAACCGCAGCACCTCAAGATTCTCGCCGAGATCATGCGCCTGCGCCGCGCGTGTTGCCATCCGCGGCTGGTGATGCCCGAGAGCAACGTTTCGAGTTCGAAGTTGGATTTGTTTTCGGACACGATCGACGAGTTGCTCGACGGCGGCCACAAAGTGCTCGTCTTCAGCCAATTTGTCGGCCACCTGTCGATTCTGCGCGAAGAACTCGATCGCAAGGGAGTGTCCTATCAATACTTGGACGGCAGTACGCCGGCGCGGCAACGCGAGAAAAGCGTCGAGGCTTTTCAAGCAGGGGAGGGCGACGTGTTCCTGATCAGCTTGAGAGCGGGCGGGCTTGGCCTGAATTTGACAGCGGCGGACTACGTGATCCACATGGATCCCTGGTGGAATCCGGCCGTCGAAGACCAGGCCTCGGACCGCGCACACCGCTTGGGCCAAACCCGCCCAGTGACGATTTATCGGTTCGTGACACAAGGCACGATTGAGGAGCGCATCGTGGCTCTCCACCGCACGAAACGCGACTTGGCCGACAGCCTGCTCGAAGGCACCGACATGAGTGGCAAACTCTCCGCGGACGAATTGTTGAAGTTGCTGTCGGAGTAGTGCCAACGTTCGTCTTGATTGCTACGATGTGGATTATGTCTCAAGATCCATTCGAAACTGACGTGCGCGAGATGATCGCGCGGAACCAAGTGGTCACGGTGGTTGGCTCCGGCGTTTCTATCGCAACTAACTCGGCGACGCCCACGTGGCGAGGATTGATCGAGCAAGCGGTTGAGCGATGCCGAGCGATCGGCGCCCCTGATGATTGGTGTCAGTTGGTTCTCGGCCAGCTCAAGCTCACATCGCACGGGGACATGTTGCTATCGGCAGCCGAGTTGGTTCACGAGAAGCTCCGGGCGAATGGCGGCTGCGAGTTGGCCCGTTGGTTGGAAGACACTTTCAAGGAGATCCAACCCGAAGATCGGACGGTGATCGAAGCGTTACACCAGATCTCGACTCCGTTGGTCACGACCAATTACGACGACCTGATCGAAAAGGTCACCTCACTAAAACATGTAAGTTGGACGAACCCGCGCGTTGTTGCCGACGTTGTCCGCGGCGACGACCGCCGCGTCTTACATCTGCACGGTCATTGGGAAGAACCCGAGTCGGTGGTCTTGGGCATCCGTTCCTACGAGGCGGTGAAGAGCAGTGAGCACACGCAGGCCGTGATGCGAGCCTTTGGCGTAACCAAGAGCTTTTTGTTTGTCGGCTGCGGTGAAGATGGCCTGGCCGATCCGAATTGGGGAAATTTTCTCACGTGGTTGCAGGCGATCGAAACGCAGTCAGGTCTCAAGCACCGACACTATCGACTGGTCCGTGCGCAGGACAAGTTCAAACCGATCGGCCGGCTGTATCCATTGGTTTATGGTGAGCACCACGACGACCTGGCACCCTTCTTGAAGCGTCTGTGTCCCAAGTCGAAAAAACCAGACACTGCCAAGCAGAGCA